>JAGGWR010000104.1 GCA_021163445.1 Candidatus Tharpella aukensis | reverse complement strand
TCCTGCGTTGTTGTGGTTCTCCAGACACTCGACATACTACATGTATGGTCTCGCGCCTGGAGAACCACAACATCTTGTCTATCGAAATTTTAACTTAGCCATCCCGTTACTTTTTACGACTTCATCAGGTTTGTAGGTTGTTGTTGAGAATGTAGGGTGTTGGTGGTCTTTTGTCAAGTTTAGATCGTTCTTGCTGTGTTAAGAAAAAAAGTATATAGTAATTAATGATCTATTGAATGTTGAAATATTTTCTGATGTTTGAGAAATTAGGGAGTCGGTTATGTATTGTTCTGAGTGTGAATTGCGGATTGCGGATGATGATGTAACGATTTGTCCAGTTTGTCAAGGGCCTCTCCAGCCCGAGGCGAAAAATGATGGGATGTTTGATACTGCAAATGCTGCAATTGACAAAAGTGGATCAGTGGTTTCTGAAAACCAGAGCCCTGAAACTCTGATTTCGGAAGTTCCAATTGATGATAAGTTCAGCGCTTATGAGAGTTTTGATCAAGACGGTGATTTTAATCCTGAAAAACTAGGTCTTCTGTCATCAGAGCAAAAAGATCCGGCTACACAGGAAGAAGATATCAGAGTTTTGGCCGACCTCTGGGAAAATGAAGATGTCGATGCGGATTTGGAGGGGGTTTTGGCCGAGGCATTTTCCCTTGATGAAACAGAGAAGGGCATTGATGCAGATCTTAATATTGGTATTGATGAAGATCTTAATAAAGAGCAATGTGTAGATCTTGCTGCAGATTTAGATTTAGATTTTGATTTAGATACATCTGCACCTGCAGAAGCATTTGCAGAAGCAGACGTAGAAGCAGATGTAGATAAATATAAAGATTTAGATTTAGATTTTGAAAGAGGTATTGATGTAGAAGATAAGAATCTTGACGTAAATGAGTCCTCTTTGAGTTTTGATGATACGGATGAAGGTGTTGATGTCAATTATAAAACTGATGAGATGATTGCTGATAATATTTATGATGATAAGAATATTGATGTAGAAGAGTTGGAATTGAATGTTGATTCGGGAAAAGATGATCTGGACGACCTGGATGACCTGAAGGTTGGTCACTCAGAAGTGCTGCCAACCATGCCCCCGATTGCAGCGTCGCCACGAAATCGCAGGCCTCTGCTATTGCTCCTGCTTCTTGTTGTGATCGGTGCTGGCGGTGCTTGCTGGCTCTATATGCAATCTTTTGCGGCAAAACCGAAGGTTCGTGTGGCGAAACAGATTCCTGCGTCGCGGTCGGTAAAGCCGGTTTCTGCGCCGCCGGTTAAAAGGAAGATTGTTGCAGAAAAAGTGACATTAAAGGAGCCTGTATCCAAAGTTGTTCAAGATGCCTCTGGAGGTCAAGTTGGCACGGTTTCTGTTAGTGGTTCTGCGAATGTTAAAGCCATTAATGAAAAAAAGGCAGGAACTTTACCCCAAGTAACTAAACCGGTGAAGGCGATCGTCATTCAGCCATCTGTAAAAGGACAAGAGAGACTTATCGCTCAGAAAATGGAAGTTTCAGACAAACCGGCAGCTGGATTAGTGAAAAAATCTAAAACTCCAGCTGCGCCGCCGATAAGTGTGGGAGAAAAAACTTCGGTTTCAGTGGGCAAGCGTGTACAAGACGGCTCGAAATCAATCTTTGAAGTAAAGCCGTTTGCAGAAACAGCCCCGGCGGCCGCCGCTAGTATAACTGAAGAGGCTAAGGCTTTGCCTTATGTTGTGCACGTTGGCTCTTTCAGGAGTACAATAAGGGCTTCTAATCAGGTTGCGATGTTGCAGGAAAAGGGCTTTCCCGCTTATCATGTAGAGGTTTATCTCGAAAATAAAGGGGTTTGGCAAAGGGTTTTTGTTCCTGGAGGTGTTACGAGAGGTGAGGCGAAAGATATGCAGCAAAAGTTGGCTGAGAGTTTTCCTCGAGAAGAGAGTTTGATCAGAAAAATCAGAAAATAATGGCTTTTTTTTGACACTCTAATTCGGAATGGCGTTGACTTTGGGATTTAAAATTGTTATAAATCCCTCCTCTTTCGGAAGTGTCTCTGTCACTGGTGGGCAGCCTGGACTTCAAATCCAGTGTTTTCGGTTGATACCCGGAAAGGTGGGTTCGATTCCCATACACTTCCGCCAAAATTTAACTCCGGCACTAGGAGGCCGGATTATGGAGTTAATATGTTTGGTATTGGTATTCCAGAACTTGTTATCATTCTGGTCATTATTTTGATTATTTTTGGTACCGGAAAACTGCCTGAGATTGGTGGGGCATTGGGCAAAGGGATTCGCAATTTCAGAAAGGCTTCTCACGATAAGCCTGATGAAATTGATGTGACTCCGGAAAATGGTTCCGGTGAATCTGCAGACGACAATCAAGACACGACCTCAAAGACAGCCGACTGAAATTGGTGATCTCTGAGCACGAAGTCTTTGTCGGCTTTGGCAGCAATCTTGGTGACCGGCGAAGTTTTATTAATCAGGCTTTGCAGGCCGTCTCCGAGTTGCCGACGACATCGTTAAGCAAACTTTCATCCCTCTACGAAACGGTTCCGGTCGGCTATCTTGAGCAGGGCGGGTTTCTTAATGGCGTGGTGCGTATTCAGAGCTTGCTGACTGCAACTGATCTGCTTGAGCAGTTGCTGGCTATTGAAAACCGGTTGGGGCGAGTGCGGAAAGAGCGCTGGGGGCCGAGGACAATAGATCTTGATATCCTTTTTTACGGCGATAACTTAATTGATGAGGCGAATCTGCAGGTGCCTCATCCCGAATTTGGTAAACGATTATTTGTTCTTGAGCCGCTTTGTGAGATTGCTCCAACTTGGAGCCATCCCCGGTTTGACGGAACAATTTCTAAATTACTGCATCAATATCAACTTAAACATCCCGAAGAGGCGGCGGGCCGGATTGTGGCTGCTCCTCCAAGGTTTGCATTAAATGAGGTAAAAGATGGAATTTTTTATTGATACAGCCAATCTTGATGAAATCAGAGAGGCTATGAATTATGGTTTAGTAGATGGAGTAACGACGAACCCTTCGCTGGTGGCCAAAGAGGGGTTTGATTTTTTTACCGGAATCCGCGAAATAGCTGAGTTGGTTCCCGGTCCCGTCAGTGCTGAAGTGATCTCTTTAGAGGCTTCAGGAATGGTAAAAGAGGCTTTAGAGCTTAAGGCTCTGGGCGATAATATCGTGATCAAGATTCCGATGCTGCCTGAGGGTCTAAAGGCGGTCAAGGAGCTTACCGGGATGGGTATTAAAACCAATGTGACCCTGATTTTTTCCCCTTTGCAGGCGCTGTTGGCGGCAAAAGCCGGGGCCACTTATGTCAGTCCATTTGTTGGGCGGCTTGATGACATCGCTACCGACGGGATGGATTTAGTTCGCCAGATTGCCGATATCTACGACAATTATGGTTATCTGACAAAAATTATTGTTGCCAGTATCAGGCATCCCCAGCATGTTCTGGCGGCAGCCGAGCTGGGTGCTGATGTTTGTACAATACCACTTAAGGTTATGATGCAGTTGGCTAAGCACCCGCTTACCGATATCGGAATTGAGAATTTTCTTGCTGATTGGCGCAAATTAGAGGGAGATCAGAAGTGAAACTTAGAGTCTCGGTTTGGAGGATAGTTGTTTTAAGTGGTTTGCTGGCATTCTTATTGACTGCTTGTAAAGTTCCTTTAGATGAACGCCAGGCTGTAGCGGATTTGCAGAAAAAAGTTGACGTATTGGAAGGGGAACTCGAATCAGGAGTTACTCTTCGGCAGAGTTTAACGCTGAAGCTTGAGACTTTAGAGTTGCGTTTTGATGAAATGCGTGACCAACTTTTAAAGCAGTCTGAAGAGTTACAGGCTTTGACTCGGGCCCAAGCTGCAACCAATGATTTAGTTTTATTGAAGATGGGCAAGGCTGACAAAAAGGCATCGGCGGGAGACCAACCTGAGTCGAAGCCGGCCGCCCCCACTTTCAGCAAAAAAGAGAAGAAGGCCTTCGAGGAGCTTTATAGTGATTCTTTGACGGCTTATCATGATGGGGATTATGAGCGTTCGGTTAAACTGTTTGCTGCCTATCTTAGGGATTTTCCCCATACGGTAAAATCTGCCAATGCTCGTTATTGGTTGGGAGAGAGTTATTACTCTTTGGCTCAGTATGCTCAGGCGATTACTGAATTTAAGAGGGTGCGGAAAGATTTTCCTGAAAGTTCCAAGGCTCCCGATGCCTTACTGAAAACGGC
Organism: Candidatus Tharpella aukensis; assembly: GCA_021163445.1. Taxonomy (GTDB): domain Bacteria; phylum Desulfobacterota; class Anaeroferrophillalia; order Anaeroferrophillales; family Tharpellaceae; genus Tharpella; species Tharpella aukensis. The sequence continues at coordinate 14,919 of JAGGWR010000104.1, read as the reverse complement.
AATGTCGTATGAAGCTATCGGTGCGCGTGCACAGGCAGTTGCGGCCTATACTGAGTTGTTGCAAAATTATCCTGATGATTTGAGTGCTAAGAGAGCCGAAAAAGCCTTAGGCCGCTTTGAATAGACCTTGACAAGTTGAGACTTATTGATTATAAAGCGCTTCCGTTTCTGGTGTATCTTGAGCGCAGTTTGCCGGATTCCAGAAGACAGGATTGAATTTATTGTTTATTATGGAGGAGTAACGGGTAATGTATGCCGTTTTGCGTACCGGGGGAAAGCAATATAGAGTTGCATCCGGAGAGTTGATTGAGGTTGAAAGAATCGCTGGTGAAGAGGGCGATGTTATAGAGTTTCCTGAGATTCTGAGTCTGGTTGATGAAGATGATGTAAAAGTCGGAACCCCGTTGCTGGAAGGGGCTACGGTAAAAGGCGAGATTGTGGCTCAGAAACGTGGAGTCAAAATTTTGGTTTTTAAATCGAAGCGTCGCAAGGGTTACCGTAAACGCCAGGGGCATCGTCAGGAGTTGACCCAACTGAGAATTACTGAGATCAGTGCTTAAAATAAGGAGATAGACGATATGGCTCATAAAAAGGGCGGTGGCAGTACTAGTAATGGCCGCGACAGTATAAGTAAAAGACTTGGCGTGAAACGCTACGCTGGTGAGAGCGTGCTTGCCGGTAATATTATTGTGCGTCAGCGCGGAACCAGAATTCATCCTGGTACTAATGTTGGAAAGGGTAAGGATGACACCCTTTTTGCTAAATCGGACGGGATTGTCAAATTTGAGCGTTATGATAAAGAACGCAAAAAAGTTAGTGTTTATCCTGTAGCAGTCTGATTGTAAAGTTTAAAACCGACTAGGAGATAGTCCGGAAATAGCATTCTCGGTCAGCCTCCTAACCCGGTTTGAAATAATATCTTGAAAGGTCTTTGATCGACCTTACTAAAAAAGCCCTTTTTAAAAGGGCTTTTTTAGTTTGATGGTTTAATGCCTTCGTGAAAAGTATTTGAATTATGCGATTTATTGATGAAGTAAAGATTGATGTGGAATCTGGTAATGGTGGTAATGGCTGTGTCAGCTTCCGGCGGGAAAAATTTATTCCCAAAGGCGGGCCTGATGGTGGTAATGGCGGCAAGGGTGGTGATGTTGTTTTTTGTGGTGAGAGCCAAAAAAATACACTCCTCGATCTGCGTTATCAGCGCATTTACAAGGCTCGTAAAGGAACTAATGGTTCCGGTAAAGACAAAACCGGTGCGGCATCCGACAATGTTGTGATTAAAGTTCCTTTAGGTACTGAAGTTTGGTTTCTTCCACCTGAAGGAAAGCCTGGTGATGAGTTTTTGGGCGGCGAGATTCTTGAAGATGGTGCAACTCTGGTGGTGGCCAAAGGCGGTCGTGGCGGTAAGGGGAATGCTCACTTTACCTCTTCCACGAATCGAACCCCACGTTTTGCTCAACCCGGAGAAGAGGGTGAGTCGGCTCGTTTAAAACTGGTTTTGAAATTAATTGCTCAGGTCGCCTTTATCGGTTTACCCAACGCCGGGAAATCGACCTTGATTTCTACGGTTTCCGCAGCCCGTCCCAAAGTTGCGGCCTATCCCTTTACAACTTTGCAACCAAACTTAGGGATTATGGCGGCGGGTGACTATCAGCAGATTGTGATTGCCGATATTCCGGGATTGGTGAGTGACGCGCATCTGGGAACCGGACTTGGTACCCGGTTCTTACGTCATATTGAGCGAACCGAGATGCTGGTTCATCTTCTTTCCGTAGCTGAACATCAAGATTGTCAGTCCTTGCTCAAAGCCTACGATGTTGTGGCTCGTGAACTGGAGCTCTATCGGGAGGATCTCTTAGGTCGGGAGAAAATGGTCATTTTGACCCAGATTGATACAATGCCGAAAGAGAGTTTGGCTGAATTATTGAGTGAATTTCTCCTACACCCGCGTATGGCCGAGCGTAAAGTCATGGCGATCTCGGCGGTTACCGGAGAAGGTATCAAGGAATTCAAGCACGCTCTTGCAGCCCAATTGATAGGTTAGTTTATGGCACTTGTTCCCTTGTACGGCGTAATCGGTAATCCCATTGGTCACTCTTTAAGTCCGGTTATGCATAATGCGGCTTTTGCGGCAACCGGTCAGGCAGCTTACTTTAATGCTTTTCAGGTTGAGGATCTTGAAACCGCGATGGCTGGGGTTCGAGCCTTGGGGATTGCCGGTTTAAGCGTAACCTTGCCTCATAAATCCAAGATCATGGAATACCTCGACTGGGTTGATGATCAGGCATTAAAAATTTCTGCCGTCAATACGGTGGTTAATCGTCAGGGTCGTCTCTGTGGTTACAATACCGATGCCCCCGGAGCTCTGGCCGCTTTGTCGGGGAAAATTGAACTTTCCGGGCGTCGAGTCTTGATTATTGGCGCCGGAGGTGCGGCCAGGGCTCTGGTTTATGGCGTAGCCGAGGCCGGTGGCCGGGTTGCGATTGTTAACCGAAGTGCTGAACGTGGTGCTGCCTTAGCCCAAGAGTTCGGGGTTCAATATCTTGCCTCTTCCGAGATCGAAAATTTTCAGGCTGAAGTTCTGGTTAATACCACATCTGTGGGAATGGCTCCTGCGAGTGAGCTGATTCCTTTTCCCCCAACCCTGATTAAACCGTCAATGGTGGTTATGGATATTGTCTACAATCCTCTTAGAACTAAATTGTTAGAGGCGGCTGAAAAGTGTGGTGCCGTGACCATTGATGGGCTAGAGATGTTTATTGCTCAAGGAGCCCTGCAGTTCGAAATGTGGACTGGTCAAAAAGCCCCCCTTAAAGTGATGCGCCAGGCAGTTTTAAATGCATTAGGAGATGATAGATGTTAGAGGTTAAGCCGCAAACTGTGACCAAATCTGAAGTTATGGTGCCTGGGTCAAAAAGTTATACGCATCGGGTTCTGATTGCCGCAGCTTTAGCTGAGGGGCAGAGTTCTATCGATGGCGCTCTTTTTAGCCGGGATACTGAACTGACGGCGGCTGCCTTGACTCAAATGGGTGCCCGGATAGAGGCTGATGCCAAGCAAAAGCATTTTTTAGTAGATGGTACCGGCGGCAGTTTAAGCTCTAGCAGTAGTGATATCTTTCTTGAAAACTCAGGAACTTCTATGCGCCTGCTGGCAGCAATTGCGGCCTTAGGTAAGGGCGACTATATTCTCGATGGCAGTCAGCGAATGCGGCAGCGGCCGATGGCGGAGCTGCTTGTCGCATTAGAGCAGCTCAATATCCCGGCCAAATCACTGCATGACAATGGTTGTCCGCCAATTCGTATCGGCGGCGGTCTGGTCGAGGGCGGGCCGGTGCAGATTGATTGTGGGGTTAGCAGTCAATATCTTTCGGCTCTGTTGTTGATGGCTCCTTTGACTAAGAATGGTCTTGAGATCGAGGTTATAAAAGGGCCGGTTTCACGCCCTTATGTTGATCTGACATTGAGAGTTACGGAACGTTTTGGGGTTAAATCCGAACATCAGGGATATAATCGTTTTTCGGTAGCCGGGGGCCAGCACTATCGGGCCGGTCAATATTTGGTCGAACCCGACTGCTCACAGGCCGGATATTTTTGGGCCGCAGCGGCTATCTCCGGGGGCGAAATCAAGGTTCGTGGAATCAAAGCGGATTCGATTCAGGGTGATATCGGTTTTATTCGGGTTTTGGAGAAAATGGGTTGCACTTTAGGTTTTGCCGATGACGGCATCACCGTAATCGGCGGGCCCTTGCAGGCGCTTGAAGTCGATATGGGTGATATGCCCGATCTGGTGCCAACCTTGGCGGTGGTTGCAGCCTTTGCCAAAGGTACTACGGTGATGTCCAATGTTGCCCATTTGCGCGCCAAAGAGAGTGATCGTCTGGCGGCAGTGGCAACTGAATTGGGCAAGATGGGAATTACCGCAACCTGTGGCGATGATTTTATTACGGTAACCGGCGGTCAACCGCGAGGAGCGGTGATTAAAACTTATGACGATCATCGTATCGCCATGAGTTTTTCTCTGGTAGGACTCAAGGTTGCCGGAGTCAAGATTGAAGATGAAAACTGCGTCGGCAAATCTTTTCCCGATTATTGGTCGGTTTTTGGTGGTTTAAAATAATCTAGCCCTTTTCTATGAACAATATTAATCTTATCGGTTATCGGGGTTGCGGGAAAAGTGCGGTCGGGCGGAAGCTGGCCGGGGTTTTACGGCGCTCTTTTGTTGATAGTGATGCTGTCATTGTCGAGCGGGTTGGACTTTCGATTGCGGAGTACGTTGCCGAGTCGGGTTGGGAGCGTTTTCGTCTGCTTGAGTCCGAAGTTTTAAGGGATTGTTGTCACAAAGATGAAGTTGTTCTTGCGACCGGCGGCGGCGTTGTTTTAGTTCGAGAAAATCGCTCTCTTCTTAAAAAGAGTGGTATTACTATGTGGTTACAGGCAAGTTCTGAGACCATCCAGAAACGTCTTAACCATGACCCGCAAAGTTCGTCCTTAAGGCCTCCTTTAAGTTCTCTCAGTCAAGCTGATGAAATCTTGACCGGGCTCAAAGAACGAGAACCGCTCTATCGGGAACTGGCTGATTTTATAATAGAAGTTGACGAGCAAAGTGTGAATGCAATTGTTCAGCAGATTGTTAATAACCTGACCCGGCAGAGCCGGAACCTAAAAAAGCGTTTTCTCGCAAAGACGCAAAGACGCAAAGAGGGTCAAAAGCAAACCTGACCAATGGTTTTTCTTGGCGTCTTGGCGTCTTGAGTGAGCAATGCGAACGGGCGAGAGACTAAATTTTTTTATGACAGGCTTTTAGTGTTCGATCTGTCTCAGCTGGGGTCATTTCTTGACATTTGGCGGTCGAAAGGTTTGTGTAAGACCAAAGATTTATCCCGCCATTTGTCAAGATGTGACCCCGTTAGTGAGGGCGAAGCATTGTTCGCCGTCAGCTTTATGGTGGTTACCCGGATAGTTACAAAACAAAAATTTAGTAGGTTAATTATGAGCAGTATGTTTGGCACTCTCTTTAAAGTTACAACCTTCGGCGAGTCCCACGGTTTGGGAGTGGGTGCGGTGGTTGATGGTTGTCCGGCTGGAGTTGAGCTCTCTTTAGCGGAGATTCAGGCTCAGTTAGACCGCCGGCGTCCGGGCCAGAGTAAATTGACAACGCCGCGTAAAGAGAGTGATCAAATTGAACTTCTTTCCGGTTTGGAAAATGGAAAAACATTGGGTACGCCGCTCGCATTGTTGGTTCGTAACCGAAATCAACGGCCGGGCGATTATGGCGCCATGAGCAATGTCCCGCGTCCCTCACATGCTGATTATACTTACAGAATGAAATATGGAGTGGCCTCGCAAAGTGGCGGCGGTCGGGCCAGTGCTCGGGAAACCTTGGCGCGGGTTGCCGCCGGCAGTGTTGCGGAACAACTTCTGCGGATCTCTTTCGGGGTTGAAATTGTTGCTTGGGTCAGTCAGGTTGGTAAGGTTAAGGCCTCTTCTGCTGATTTAGCAGGTTTATCCCGGGAAATTGTTGATCTTGAAGCGGTACGTTGTCCTGATCCTAAAGCGGCGGCCGCTATGACTGCGGCGATCGAAAAGGTTGCGGCTGAGCAAGACTCTTTAGGGGGAGTCGTAAGTTGTATTTGTCGCGGGGTTCCGGTTGGTTGGGGCGAGCCGGTTTTTGATAAACTTGACGCCCTGTTAGCCCAGGCGATGCTCTCGATTCCGGCAGCTAAAGGTTTTGCGCTTGGTTCCGGTTTTTCCTGTGCTGCGATGTCCGGATCTGAACATAATGACCTGTTTGTTGCTAACGGTCAACAGCTGGGAACAAAAACAAATCACAGTGGCGGGGTTCAGGGCGGGATCAGTAATGGTCAGTTTATCAGTTTTGAGGTTGCCTTCAAACCGGCACCGACTATCGGTAAAGCCCAGAAAACGGTTGATTATGAAGGACGGGACGTGATTCTTGAGGGTAAAGGACGGCATGATCCCTGCGTTCTACCTCGGGCAGTGCCCGTTGTAGAATCAATGGCTGCCCTGGTTCTGGCGGATCTGGCTCTGCGCCAAGCCGCCCGTTCTACTTCTCGGCGGCAATTTCATCCTTAATAATTTCACTTAAAATTTCAAATTCCATCTCCATCGTTTCCCGGCTCTCACTAATCAGTGTCTGATCCTCTTGTTTGGCCGCTTTTTCCAGTTCATGGGCTGCCGTCTGCATCTGAAAGGCTTCGATACTTCCGGATGAGCCTTTGATAGAGTGGGCGGCAATATTTATCTTAGCAAAATCTTCCTCTTTTACCCCTTTTTCAATATCCTCAAGATAGCTGTGGGCGCTTTGTAGATAATCATCGAGCAGCTCATGATAGAGTTCGAGATCACCGTCAAGCTTTTCCAGGAAAGTATCACGGTCAAAGAGTTTTGTGTCGCGAACCAAACTGCCCTCTTCTCCCTGAGAGAAATCATCAGATTCCGTCTCTTCTTCAATAAAATCATTCTTAAAGGCATTTCCCTGGTCAAAGTTATCACCTTTTAAGGAGTGATCTTGAAGATTCTCTATGGCTCTGGTTAAAACTTTATTGAGTTGTTCCAGTCTTACCGGTTTAGTGAGGAAATCATTCATGCCGGCGGCCAGGCAGCGATCTTTGTCGCTTTTTAAGGCATGTGCAGTCATTGCAATAATCATTACATGGGGGTTGATGGTCGTGGTCATCCGGCTGCGAATCTGTTTTGTTGCTTCATAACCGTCCATTTCCGGCATCTGGATATCCATAAAAACAAGATCATAATAGGCTGCGCCCAGAGCGGCCAGAGCTTCAACTCCATTTCCGGCGGTGCTGCATGAAACGCCCAGTTTAGAGAGCATTTTGGAACCTACCTTGATGTTGACCTTGTTATCATCAACTAGCAGGATGCGGAGTTGTTGCCGTTTTTCCTCAAAATCATGTTGAGATTCAGGCGTCTCGATACTTTTGTCATCAGGAAGTTTTTTACCCATACAACGGGCCAGTTGTTCGTAGAAAAGTGATCTTTTTATAGGTAAAGGTATAATCGTATCATAATTATCAGTTGGTGCCGTGTTTGGAGCCGTTAAAGCGATTATAAATTGAGGCTGTAAAAGCTTTGGCAAAGTATCTTTGAGGTTACAGGGTTCTGGTTGCTGCGTGAGATCAGCAATGATCATGGTGTAGGGTCTGTTCTCTGTCAGGGCTTCATACAAATGTTGATTAAGAGATGGAAAAGAATCAGCTCGATCAATTTTACAGCCTAAAGCGAGAAGGTGTTGCTCGACGACTTCGCTGGCAGGTTGCAGCTCTGATTTAATATTGTCTATGGGCGGGGTAAAGAGGAGAAAGTGTTGTTCACGGAAAAGTGTTGCCTGGGTCGGTAGTGCCGATTCCGGGTCACGGCGCAGAACCACGGTGAACCAAAAGGTTGAGCCGTGACCCCACAGACTTTTAATGCCGATCGCTCCACCCATTAATTCGGCCAGTTGTTTCGAGATTGCCAGGCCTAAACCGGTGCCGCCAAACTCTCTGGTGGTCGAGGAGTCGACCTGTGAAAATGACTGGAATAGTCTGTCTATACGGTTTTCAGGAATACCGATACCGGTGTCGGTGACCTGAAAAAGCAGTTTCACCTCATTTGCTTCCTCCTGTTCCAGCGAAACTCTGACAATAATCCCGCCTTTTTCCGTAAACTTTATTGCATTATTAGCCAGGTTTATCAGAATCTGGCGTAAGCGCACCGGATCACCTTGGAGTTGTTCCGGGATGCGGTGGTCAACAATGCAGTGGAAGAAGAGACCTTTTTCAGCAGTTTTAAGGGAGAGGAGACCGAGCAGGTCATCGGTCGTTTCTCGAACCTGAAACGGGATCTCTTCAAGTTCCAGTTTATTAGCCTCAATTTTGGAGTAGTCAAGGATGTCATTAATGATGTGGAGCAGGCCTTCACCATTTTTAATGATGATGTTCAAGTAATCACGCTGGTCGTAATCAAGTTGGGTGTCGAGCAACAGGGAAGAGAAGCCGATGATGGCATTCATCGGCGTTCTTATCTCATGACTCATGTTAGCAAGAAACTCGCTTTTAGCAACATCAGCAAGTTCGGCATCAAGAGTCATGCGATTAGCCCGCTGGATTGCCAGTTCAAGTTGTTCATTGATTTCATCGGCCTCGCCGGTGGCTCGGCGCAGGGCGGTACGGTCGTGCAGGGTAGCGGAGAAAAATTGTTGCTTCTGACCCTCCCTGATATGGGCGATCAGAATTAGATGGCAGACAAGGTTGCTAAATGGGGTGACGACTTCAATTTCACCTTGCCACTGGCCGCTCTTGACCGCCAGGGGTAGTGCCTCTTTCTCAATGGCGAGGCGATCATTTTCCGGAAATATCTGAAAAAAAGATAAGGGTGAGAGCTCTTCATTTTCCTGGATACCGAGAATCCGTCGACCCGATGGGTTGAGGTAGGTCATGGAGCCCTCTTCAGTAAACATGACCACCGGATTCGGCGAGATTTCAATAATCTCAATGAGGCGGTTTTTCTCTTCCTGGATTCGCAAGAGCTCTGAACCTTCCCCCTTGCGGCTCTGTTTATCAGCTAAGATCAGCTGTTTTTGTAAACTCCTGATTTCGGCTTCAATTTGCGCAATGTTCAGATTTTGATTTTTTTTCATAACAAGTTAGCCCTTTCGCAATAGTTCAGCCAGTAGGCTTATTGGATGTGCAGTTTGCCATTGGCTGTTGGCGACCACCGCTCCCTCAGTCAGTTGTAAAAGGCATCCGGGACAGCCACTGGTGACAATTTCAGCTTGAGTACTATCGGCATCGTGGGCTTTTTCAGCTAGGATTTTTCGGGAGAGTTCTTTGTGGGTCAGGCCAAAGGTGCCGCCAGCCCCACAGCAGCGTTCGGGATGACGCATCTCGATAAAATTTTCACCGGCGATCAACTTAAGCAGCCAGCGTGGCTGACTGGTAATGCCTTGTCCTTTACGTAGATGGCATGGGTCATGGTACGTGATCTTTTTTTCAACTCTATTTTTCCCCACCAGTTGTTCCAGTTTTTCCCGGTGACGGAAGAGAAACTCACTGATATCCAGAATCTCGCAATCTTCAGGAAGACCATCGTACTCTTTCAGGGCGTGGCCGCAGGAGGCGCAACCGGTAACGATCTCCTTAATCTCCGAATGTTTCCGAAAGACTTCCAGGTTGCGTTGTTGCAATTCCTGGTTTGATTCCTGGTCGCCAGCTCCCCAGGTCACCATGCCGCAGCAAGCCAGTTCTTTCGGCACAATTCCTGAAAAACCGAGTCGTTCAAGGACATAGAGCAGGTCAAGCCCCATCTGGGGATAAAGATAACGGGTTGCACAGCCGGGAAAATAGAGAACCGGTTTTAGCGCAGTTTCCGTTTGTGGTTTTTTTGTCGATTTTAAATAGTCATCAAGGTGGCGCCGGGGCAGGGCCGGGATTACGGTTTTATCATCAATTCCCGGTAGCGGCAGGCGGCGTACCAGGCCGCTATGTCGCGGCAGGCGGCGCCAGAGGAGCCACTGCATCCAGGAGCCGGCTTTGATAAACCGAGGCAGAGAGAGAACCCGGTTTTTTAAGAGCGAAAAGGCACTTTTTTTGATTGGGTTTAGACCCGATTGCTCGGTTTGCCGGTGCCTGGCATCGGCAATAATCTCAGTGATCTTAACTCCTTTGGAACAATTATCTTCGCAGGAACAGCAGAGTAGGCAGAGGTCTACGGCTTCGAGCCATCCCGGTGTCAGCGGTTCTTCATCATCGAATCTTTCATCAAGCTGTCGTTCAATATGGTTAAGTTTTCCGCGAGCGACCATCTCTTCACGGCCGGTCTGCCGGTAGATCGGACAGACCGCCATGCAGGCCCCGCATTTAACGCATTTTTTCAACTCCTGTTGCCAAGGAGAAGGGGTAATTGTCATGGTTTATTATTCCTGTGAATTCTTAAGTGAATTTTTTGTTGAAAAAACAGCCTCAATTTTTTTCTCTAAATCAGCTTGTTGTATCGGTTTGATAATATAGCCGCTGATTCCCATGCTCAAAGCGGTTTTGACATAATTGAGACTGTTTTCAGAGGATATGACCAGCACCGGAAGCTCTTTTAATGCGGACGTATTGCGGATGGTTTTGAGCAGGGTCAGGCCGCTGACGACGGGCATGTGGATGTCACTCAGTAAAATATCCACCCGGTTCTGTTTAAGAAAAGTCAGGGCCTCAGTCGCATTAGTGGCGAAAGAAATATCTCCGAAACCCATGTCATCAAGAAATTTACCGATAATTTTTCTTACCAGTTTGTTGTCGTCAACAACCAGAATGGATTTCTCTTTATAAATACTCATAATAGTGGGCTACTCTTTGTTGACAATTTTCCGGATTAAAATCTGTGTTAACACAGATAATAACAATCTTATTACTTCCGATTTGTCTTGGTTAGGGGTTTATCTTAAATGCTAATTATTTTGTAACTATTCAGCGTAAGTCGAAAAGTACCAAATATTGTTGGATTTCAGTAAATTCTGGGGACATAACCTGATTCTCCGAAGGAAATCGGGATTGTGTCCCCTGAATTTACGGAAAAATTTTACCCGGGTTGAGTCGATTTTCAGGGTCGAAAGCCTGTTTGACGGCCTGCATAGTGGCGATTGTGGCCGGGCTCCACTCTTTATCGAAATAGGCCGATTTCGTGTTGCCGATGCCGTGTTCACCCGAAAGGGTGCCGCCCAGATCAAGGGTGATGGCAAAGATCTCATCAATGGCCTGGTGACCTCTTAGGGCCTGCTCCGGATCATTTTTGTCAAGCATGACATTGACATGGATGTTACCGTCACCGGCGTGGCCGAAACAGACGATCGGCAGGGAAACTTTTTCCGATAATTTTTCGAGTCGGGTGATAACCGTCGGGATTGCGGCTCTGGGTACAGCTATATCTTCATTAATTTTGTGGGGCGCAATATTAGCAATGGCCGGTGAAAGTCGGCGCCGGGCGATCCAGAGTTGCTCTCTTTCACTCTCATTTTGAGCCTCGATCATGAGGAGCGCGTCATCTTTAAAAAGTTCTTTAAGCTTTTGACTTTGCGCGAGAACACTGGCGCTGGTGCCGTCGATTTCAACAAGGAGTACGGTGTCAGCTTCTTCGGGCAGGGTGAAAGGCAGCCCTTCACGGACCGCGTTGATTGAGTGGTGATCGAGAAATTCAATGGTTGAGGGGGCGATCTGATTCTTGAACATGGCGTTGATAGCAAGGGCTGCGGCGGTCATTGAGGGAAAAGCCAGGAGCGAGGTTTTGACGGCTTCGGGGGCGGGCAACAATTTCAAAAGAATTTTAGTGATGACCGCCAAAGTTCCCTCCGAACCGACAAGCAAGGATGTAAGATCATAACCGGAGACCGATTTTATACACTTGTTGCCGGTTTTGATCACTTCGCCATTAACGAGAACCGCTTCGAGGCCCATGACATAGTTGGCGGTTACTCCATATTTGACGGCTCGCGGGCCGCCCGCGTTTTCGGCGACGTTGCCGCCGATGGTTGAAAAGGAAAGACTGGCGGGGTCGGGCGGATAGAAGAGGCCTAAACGGCTGACTTCTTCTTGCAGCTCTCCGGTGATAACTCCCGGTTCAACCGTGGCGATCATATTCTCCTGGTCGATTTCGAGAATTCGTTTCATTCTGGTCAAAGAAAGGACGATCCCATCGTCACTTGGAATAGCCCCGCCCGACATGCCGCTGGCCGCACCTCTGGGAAAGATTTTCAGCTGTTTTTTTGCCGCCAGTTGCAGGGCAATTTCGACTTGGTGGCCGTTTTCGGGCAACAACACCAGCATCGGGTCGGCACATTGCCGGGTCGCGTCATAGCCGTAACAGGCCCGCGACTCCTCGGCGGCAATAATCTGCTCGTTCTTAAAACCCGATTTTTTCAGCTCTTCAATTAATTGATTACGAACCGGGTTGATGGGTTCAGTCATAATTTTCTATTCTCCTGATCCGGCAGAGCCGGGGGCAAATGAACATCGAACGTTCAACATCCAACGTTCAACGTCGAATGGAAACACGCTGATGTGCTAGACATGACTTTATTCATCCTTACTTCGGCGTTGGATGTTCAATGTTGGATGTTGGATGTTTGAGTGAAAGAGCAGTAAGTTTAAATTTATGACCAGTTTGTGATAAACTTTATTAGTAAGTACTTAATCCGACGCTATCGGATTAATCGTCAGCGTTTGGCGGGGGCCGAACAGTAAAACTTGACCGGGGCGACCGCCTTTTGGTTTGCGCAGGTGTTTTACCTGAATCATGGTTACTTCAACCAGTTTTTCGTTTTTGCCCCGAGAGTTGGCGGCTGCCAGCGTGGCGGCCTGGAGCTGCTCTTTTTCACTATCTGTTGAGCCCGGCGCAGTTTTTAGAAGAATGTGAGCGCCGGGCCGGTTGAGGGTGTGAAACCAGAGATCTTCTGGAGCACTTAAATGCCGGTAGATATTTTCATTACCTAGAGCGTTGAGGCCGACATAGATGATGCCACCGTCAACGCCGATTTTACGTTCTACACCCCGGTGACGTGAGTTTTTTGGTTTTGGCTCACTTTTTTTATGCTTACGGCCCTTTTCCGGGGGCTGTTGTCGCCCCTTTCTTTCGGCCAGGTCAGACGCCAGCTCAAGCAGATCCTGCTCTTCGTCGGTTACGGTGCGATCCGGGTTCTCTTTTAATACTTCAAATTGAAAGAGAAGTTCTTCGGTGTAATCCTCCTCACGACGGGTCTCAATCAGGCGTTTTTCGATCAATTTCAAGCCGCGTTTGGCTTTTTTTGCATTTTTATAGAATTTTTCGAGGTTTGCCAAGGGATTTAAAGCCGGATTCAGAACAATCTCCACCTCTTCTAAATCAGGCGACCAGTAGTTGGTCAACTTTATCGATTTTGCTCCCTTTTTAACTTGGTGGAGCGCACCTTTCAGGAGATCTCCGAGGTGACTGTCATTTATGTGACTCTCTTTTTCGTTGCTCTCTTCATTAAGCCGTTTTCTTCTTTTTTGCAAGCGCCGTCGATGTTGGCGCAAGGCTTTTTCCAGACGTTTGATCTCCCGGCTGCCGTAGTGGTTTTGATAGCGAGGGAAAAACCAGTCGTCATAGTTAGATTGTAAATCTTCATTCGAAAGGTCGGTTATATCTTCTTGACCGATGATTTTGGCCAGGAGAAATGAGGGTCGTTTTGCGGCTGCGGCAACGGCAACGATTGCGATTCCGGCTTTTTCCGGTTGTTGATAATTAGAGCCGGGCTTAAGACGCTGGTCTGTCGGAGATTCAAACAGCCGGGCCCCGATCTGCATTTCGCTCCCCTGGCATAATACAGCATTGCTGCGTTTGCCGGTAAGTTCAATGATTAGCTGTTTCTCTTCGGCCGCGCGCCGGGCGGCCCTGATGATAACAATTCGATCATCATCTATTTTTTCAACGGTCGAAATCTTTGCACCTTGCAGATGGTGGCGCAGATAGGCGCAAAAGCGTAAAGGGCGGGGTGGGTTAAGATAACGCCGACTGGTTAGATGGAGGCCCGGCTCCATCGGGGCAACCGAGATCAGGAGTCGCAGTTCTCCGCCCTGACCACCGCCGCGCAGGCGCAAAAGCAGATGATAAGGCGTCATCTGATGAACCTTGGTGATAAAGGTTCCTGGCAGCCGCTCTGCCAGAGCCGCAGTCATAATCTTTAAACTTTGATTATCCAATCCTGAAATCCTAGGAAGTTATATAACTATTCAGCATTCAAATTCTTCAGAATTTTTTTTGCCAGTGGCTCTTTGATCTCTTTATGTCGTGGGATAGCCTCAATAGCACCATTTTTCGGATTAATCCAAAGGGAGTGAGATCCTCCCTCTCTTTTCAAATAACAACCAGCAATCCTGAGTTTGCGCTCTAGATCTCGGAGCTTCATGCAACCATGACCGTTTCACGGATAACATCTTTGGGTAATCCACGGAGGATATCCTCTCTTCGATCTTCCAGAATTAATTCAATTGCTTCTCTTAGGCTATCCTTCGCTTCTTCTATCGTATCTCCTTGGCCATTTGCTCCAGATATCTCCGGGCATATTGCCCAATATCCTCCTTCGGGAGCGAGTTCAATAATAGCGGTAAATTCGGCTTTCATTATTACCTCCTCTCTTCTTACGATGCCATCAATTTTAGGGCAAATAAGGCCGCCCCGTAAGCACCCATGAGTTGCGGGTGTTCGGGGAGAAATACTTCTTCTTTGGTCTCCTCCTCAATTACTTTACGAATTGCGGGATTTTTAACAACTCCACCGGAAAGTAATAATGGCGGAACTAGTCCGACACTGCGAACCATGGCGACTACCCGTCTGATTAGTGAGCGGTGGAGTCCCATGAGGATTGGTTCAATTTCGACGCCGTGGGCAATCATAGAGATAATTTCCGATTCGGCGAATACTGTGCAAGTACTGGAAATGGCAACTTCTTCGGTAGCCGATAGGGCGACTGTGCCCATCTCTTCTATGGGAACCTGCATTCGTGCGGCACTATTTTCCAGAAAACGACCGGTACCCGCCGCGCATTTGTCATTCATGGCAAAATCTACGACTTGGCCTTTGTCCCCGATGACAATAACCTTGCTGTCCTGGCCGCCGATATCGATCAGCGTTCCACCGTGGCCTAATTGATGATAGACGCCTTTGGCGTGGCAAGTGATTTCAGTAACATTTTTAACCGCCTGGTGTACTAAATTGCGGCCATAACCGGTTGCTATCAGAGGGATGCCGTCCAGGGAGTTGATCTCTTCTTTGAGTCTGTTCAGAAAAGAGTCCACCTGTTTTTCGACTCGAGGATCAACCGGTTCGAGATGGTGCCAAACTATTTCACCGGCGGCATCTATTCCCACCATTTTAACTGTGGTCGAGCCTACATCTATTC
>JAGGWR010000235.1 GCA_021163445.1 Candidatus Tharpella aukensis | reverse complement strand
TCACCCGTGCGCCACTTTACTCACTCCCCGAAGGAAGCTTTCTCGTTAGACTTGCATGTGTTAAGCACGCCGCCAGCGTTCGTTCTGAGCCAGGATCAAACTCTTCAGTTTAACCTGTATAACTCTTCGCAAATTTCATTTGCGTTGTTTGTTGCATGTGTATCTGCTCGAAACAGCTGTACAATTAATCCTATTCAGTTTTCAAAGATCGATTCGTGCGCCGCACTCACTGAACTGCTGCTCAATGAAAATGGACGGTCATTTTATACTTTTGCGTCTTTCTTGTCAAGAACTTTTTTAAACTGCATCATTTCTTTAATGAGGTAAAACACCACCCGCAACTGCGATTACCGTCAGCCGAAGGAGAGCGCCTTATACGCTTCTTCAAGTCGCTTGTCAAGCTTTTCAGCTCAGCAATTCATAACCTTTTTTTTCTTTTTTTCAGAGAACTTCTTCCCGTCCCGAATGAGTCTTACAACCCATCAGTGTGGAAGGAGGCGCTTTATACCCTCGCCTCTTTCTTTTGTCAACAGCTTTCTTATCTGAAGCTCAAAAAAGATACTCTTTTCGAGCGGCAAGCGGCAGCACCATCATCGAGACATCATGTAGCCCGCCATCCACATCCATTAAATAGTCATCAAATTCGGCGTGCCGGACAAATCCGAGTTTACGAAAAGCTTTAACCACTGAAAGCTCAGCCGAAACAACTTCGGCAACCAGCATATGCAAACCCATCTCCCGACCGATTTCAACTAACTCCTGAAGAAGCTGCATACCCAACCCAACTCCACGAAACTCTTTTGTCAGATAGATACGCAACTCTCCAATATGACGACCAGCCCCCTCACGCCGATGCAACGTCGCATCTCCAACCAGGCGATCTCCATGCAGAGCCAGCAAAGGCACCACCCGATCATAATCAAGCCGGGCAAACCACCCGGCGATTAACTCTGGATCACGAACATCCTCTTTCAGAAAACAAACATCTTCATCACTGGCTCGCTGACAGAACATCTCGCTGACCGCATCCTGATCGCTAGCCGCCATGGGCCGCAACAAAACGCGCAAGCGATTGCTGGTATTGATAAATTTACGATAAACTTTGACCTTCATAGTTTTTCTCCCTTTATAAAGTTACAGCAAATAACGCGAACATTGCTACGCCCACTCGTACCGTTTAAATTCCTGCATCAGAACGTTCGCCTACCGGCGAACAACCTGGCAGTCATTTATTCAAAGGGGACACGGCTCAGCTCGCCACGGGCTTGTGCCTCTTCAGGGTAGAAGCCCGGCCTGGAGGCATGTCCCCGCTCCGAGATAGTTTGAAGGCAGAACACGCTTTACATTATTATATAGTGTGCTATGATTCGTCAATACATAAGTTTAACAAAAAAATAGCCCTCAATCAAAAAAGAGGTACTTTATAAACATGAACAAAGAACAGATCACCATCACATTGGTGCAAATGAACGTCAGCCTGGGTTGCCCCGAAAAAAATTTGCGCCGGGTTGAAAAACTTTTGCAACCGGTCAGGGAAACACCGGACATCATCCTCTTGCCCGAGCTCTGGAGCAGTGGTTACGACTACGATAATTTTACCCAACTCGCCGCCACAACCCCGACCATGCTCAAGCAGATGGCAGAAATCGCCAACCGCAAAGACTCATACATTGGCGGTAGTCTGGTTGAAGCTGATAACGGAAATTTTTACAACACCTTTTTCCTTATCGACCCCAAAGGCAATCGCCTGGCCGCGTACCGTAAAATCCACCTCTTCTCCCTAATGGAAGAAGATCGGCATTTTTCTCCCGGGCAAAAGCCCTGCCTGATCGAAATTTGCGGCTTGCCGGTCGGCCTGATGACCTGCTACGACATCCGCTTTCCGGAACTTAGCCGCACTTTGGCTCTGCAGGGAGCCCAACTTCTACTAATTTGCGCCCAATGGCCTCGGCCTCGCACGGCCCACTGGCGCACCCTGCTCAAAGCCCGAGCCATAGAAAATCAACTCTTTGTCGCGGCCTGCAACCGTATCGGCCAAGGCAACGAACATCGCTACCCCGGCAATTCCGCGATTATTGACCCCTGGGGTGAAACCGTCTTAAGAGCTCCGCAACGCCAAGGTGCATTTAGCGCGACACTCAACCTCGCCAAGGTCAAAGAGGTACGCCAAACCATCGCTTGCTTTGATGACCGCCGACCTGAAATCTATTCAAATAATACCATCAACCCATATAGGAGGCTAAAGCCTCTTTCCAGGGACGCACCAGAGCTGGGAACAGCTTTTTAAAACGATCAAGTTTTAAAATGGCACGTTCCGGTAGATTTAAGGGCCCGCCAAAATCGACTTCGGTCATCGGGGTTGCCTGCAAAAGAGAGCTGTCAAGACCGGCCTGTTCGGCCACGGCCTGAGCAAATTCGTAACAGCTGACCCCATTACCGGCATCATTGGTATAATGATAGATTCCGGCCGCCCACTCAGTGCTAAGAGCCACCATCGCCGCCGCCAGATCACCAACATAGGTCGGTGCTATAAAAAAATCGTTGCTGACCGCCAGAGAACGACCGGCTCCCAGCTCCTCTTTGATGCGGCTGACCCAATCATCACCACCACCGCCATAAAGAAGATCACTCCGGACAATAAGATAGTTGTTAAGCTGATCATTGACCATCTCTTCGCCACCATGCTTGGAGTTGCCATACTGATTAAGCGGCCATTTATCATCATCCTCATCGTAAGGTTCACTGTTTTTACCGTTAAAAACATACTTACTGCTGAAAGAACAGAAATAGACCCGAAATTTTGCCGCCGTCCGAGCCAGATTGCAAAGCCCCCGGGTATTAACTGGAAGTTTGGTCGCGAGCTTATGTTCAGCCCCTTCAACATCATTAAAACCAGCGCAGTTAATAATTGTTGCGGGCTGCAAACGCTCAACGGTTGAGTCCACCAAAACTTCATCCAAGATATCAAGTTCAGCCTGACCCAAAGCCACAACCTCGGTATCGGCCTGCATCTCAAGCAGTTGCGTAACCGCGCGGCCAAGCTTACTACCGGCCCCAGTCACCATTACTTTTCTTGCCATTTTTTTCTCCTAAAAATCAAATTTAATTAAACAATTGACGAAGGAATTCACACACTTTACACGCTACCTGAAAAGGCAAGTTCGCCTTTTCCACCAGCTCTTCGGGGCTTAGTGGAAGCATCTTTTCTACGCTGCCAAACACCTGCAATAAGCGGAGCGCCCGTTTTTTGCCGATCCCTTCAATTTCAACCAACACCGTATCGCGCTCCCGTTTACGTACCAGACGATGATAATTAATCGCAAAACGGTGAGCTTCGTCACGCACCTGCTGCAAAAGTCGGACACCGGGAGAACGCACCGACAGAAGCAAAGCATCCTTGCGACCGGGTTGGTAGAAACGATCCGGCACCTGACGATCTTTACGACCATCTTCAGCTCGACCTTTCGCCACAGCCACCAGCGGTACTTCGATATCAAGCTCGCGTAAAACCCGGATCACCGCCTCAAGCTGGGGCCGACCACCATCAAGGAGCAGGAGATCGGGTTGCGGCCGACAATTTTCACAACTAAAGCGACGCCTTATGACCTCGGCCATACGGGCAAAATCGTCGGGGGCAACATCATCGAGACGATAATGGCGATATTCACTTTTACTCGCCTGACCGGCCCGAAAACAGACCAGAGAAGCGACCACACAATCTTCCTGCAGATTGGAGACATCAACCCCTTCAATAACTTCCGGCTCAACCTTCAAATTACAGACTTTAGCCAGCTCGCGCAAAGCCTGACCGGGAAAATCCTCGGCTGCAGCCTGTCGTACAAGATAATCTTTAGCGTTTTTTTGGGCCAAGTGCAAGAGTTGCAAGCGGCGACCCCGACTCGGAACCAAAAGCTGCACGCGACCGCCTCGAATCTGACTAAGCCATGATTTGAGTGCCCCCGTCGCCTCGTCCAATTCTGAGACAATGATCACCGGCGGCGGTTTTCCCTCTTCGCTATCGCCATAATGACGTTGTAAAAAAGCGCCCGACAACTCTTCCCGGCGGCCGCCATATTCGAAAAACGAGAACGGCCGACCGCCGACCACATTCCCTCGCCGAACTGTTAAAAGATAGAGCGCACAGGCCCCATCGGCTCGACAAGCAACTCCCAGAATATCAAGATCTTCGTCCCGTCCAGCATCAATAGCTTGAGTTTTCAAAACCTGGCGCAGATCAGCTAAAGCGTCCCGCAAACCGGCCGCAGCCTCAAAATCAAGTTCCTCGGCCGCCTTGTGCATACGCCGCTCAAGACTTTTCAATACCGGTCGGCCGCGGCCACCAAGAATCAGAGCTGCCGAACTGATTAAACGCCGATATTCGACCGGCGTCACCTTTTGGCAACAAGGAGCGGCGCAGAGATTCATTTGATGGTTGAGACAGGGGCGCACCCGATTAGCAAAACGCGCCCCCCGACAACGCCGCAGGCGAAAATGTTTATTGAGCAGCCCTAAAGTCGTCCGCAGGGCCCCGGTAGCCGGAAAAGGACCAAAATAGCGAGCCCCGTCAGACTTACGCCGCCGAACCACCTCAAAACGAGGGAAAGTCTGACTCCGGTCGAGACGCACGTAAGGATAGTTCTTATCATCTTTTAGTTCAATATTAAAGGGTGGTCGATGCTTTTTGATCAGATTATTTTCCAGGAGCAGGGCTTCAACCTCGCTCCCGGCAAGAATCACCTCAACATCACGCACCCGGGTCAGTAACAGTGCAGTTTTAGCCCGATCCGGCCGACCGCTGAAATAGGAGCGCACTCTTTTACGCAACGAAATCGCTTTGCCGACATAAAGGATTTTCCCATCACCCGCCAACATCAAATAGACCCCGGGATGGTCAGGCAAGGCTTTCAGCT
>JAGGWR010000163.1 GCA_021163445.1 Candidatus Tharpella aukensis | reverse complement strand
CACAGGTATCTGATAGGTTGCCAGTATCTGCTTCGCTTCATGCTCTGAAAGTGATGTTCGCCCTTCCTTTGCTGCTTCTTCTATAATTTTCATGTGTTCTCCTATGTATCTTTTTTTCAAGAAATTTTCCGTACCATCTCAGAAAAGCCGGGTACCGGATCAGTAAAGTTCCTCTCGACTGATCTGTATTTCTCGGTATCTCCACAGGTTTGCCATAGCATTTGCAGCCCTCTCCGGCGTGGGATAATTGATAAGTGCCCCTGATTGTTCCAGTTCTTTTATCTGTTCATCCCATATGTCCGGAGGGGACAGAATACAACTGATAACTGGCTTTTTCTGGGCCCATTTATTCAATATATTGCTTATACCTTTTAATGCATCTACATTTGCTGATCCGAACACCATTAGAAAGAGAATTCCGTTTACATTGTCATCATTCATAGCAACTTTTATAATTTCTTTACTGGCAGATGTATTATACCAGGCTGGCCCCATATCCACAGGGTTGGTTCTCAGCGCAAGGGGCGGCAAATTTTCATTGATCTTCTGTTGCGTCTTTTCGGTAAATTGAACCATTTTCAACCCCTGGGCTTCGCAAGCATCGCAGGCAGCTATGCCCGGTCCTGCCTGTCCGGTTAGCACGGCAACTCCCGGTCCATCGGGGATGGGACAGGCTGCAAGGGCTCTGGCTGTATCTAAAAGAGTCTCTGCATTATCAACTCCAAGCATACCTGCCTGGCTGAAAGACCCCATGTAAATCTCATGCCTGCCGGCCATGGATCCGGTATGGGATCGAGATGCTTGATCGCTTTTCGACGCGCTACCAGTCTTGTAAATAATGATCGGTTTTTTGCTACTGTGTTTTTTTATTGTCTCCATAAGTTTTCTGGGGTCATCTATCCCTTCCATATAGAGCATGATTACCTTAGTATCAGGATCATCTACGAGGTAATCAATCGCCTGGTCGAAATCCACATTCATGCGGTTGCCAAGGCCGATGATCTTACTGAAACCCACATTCATCCTCATGGCAAGATAACCGAGCACAGCGGACATCCCCCCGCTCTGGCTGACCAGGGCAATTGAGCCCTTCATCAGTCGAGAGAACTCAGGGGTAAAGGACGCATTGAGATCTGCCCGGAGGTTTATCATGCCCATGGTGTTAGGACCGATTACCGGTATTCCCGCATCATTGGCAATTCCGGCAATTTCCTCTTGAAGAGCTGTGCCCGCACGGTCATCAATCTCTTTGAATCCTGCAGTGATCAGGACAATACCTTTGACCCCTTTGGTTGCGCATTCCCTGAACACCGCAGCCACCAGCTTCGCAGGCACAACCACAATAACCAAATCGATTTGGCCATTATAAGCGGTAATGGAAGAAAATGTTTTCAAGCCCATGATTTTATCAGAACTTGGATTTATCGGAACAATCCTGCCTGTAAATCCACCTTTGGTCAGGCTTTTCATGACATGAAAGCCTAATTTCCCTGGATTATCCGAGGCCCCGATAACAGCTACAGATTCTGGAGTAAACAGGTACTTCATGTTTATTGTTTTCTTATTCATAGACCTTTCTCCTTTTTTAAATGTAATGTCAGTTTATATTACGGCTCTGTTTTATCTTAAAATTAGTCGTTTCCAGCTTGTTTATCTCCCGTTCGAAAACTTCCTTTTATTTCTGAGTTAGAAGGGAGAGAAACGTGCTGTTGTTGTCGTGATAGAGTTCAGTCAGTTCTTCCCTCAATTCTTCAGCCTTGGCTGTTAGATAAATCTTTATGGTCCGTCTGTCTTCAGAATCAGCTTTTCTCTCAGCAAACCCATCTCGCTCCAGGAGTCCGGTCAGGGTGGCCCTTACCCAAGGCAATCTTTGAAAAGCATAATTTTTCTCCGAATACTTAGATTATAAGCATAACTTAAGCATTTATAATGTATGCTTACAATCCAAGTACGTGTTCAAACTACCAGTTTTCCAAATGCCTGTCGAGGGAAAACTCAAATTGAAAGTCAAGTAAAAAATGACGGCAGAAAAACTTATTTCTTATGATTTCATGTGGTTACATCCATCTTAGAGTGTCACCGACTGTCTGATTATGTCTTCTTCTTAGCGGTTTGAAAATGTAATTCTAAAAATACCATTGCGGAAGTCGTTAAAGCAATGAATGATACTACTCAATCTCTTGGTAAGTGAGATCACAATGGTTATTGCGCATATTGTAAATAAAAGGTATCCTGGATAATATCATGCTACCCTCTTATGGATCGTTGCAATTGAATTGGCACCATTTCGTAGTCATGAAATATTTTGGTTGAGCTCAGGTATATTTTTGTTGTTTGTATCAGGAAGAAAAAAGCAGAGACTTAAAGCAAGAATACAAAAAAACGCTAGATACATCCAGGCATAAAAAAAGCCAAAGTGATCCGTTATACTGCCAAAGATAATCGGTCCTGACGCAACCCCAATCCAGCCAATGGTAGAAATCAAACCTATGGCCGTGGCTGTTTTTGATTCTGCGGTGATCTCGGTTACCCAGGTCAAAACAATGCTGTTCCAGCCCGCAGTTGAAAGTCCCAAGCCAATGAGTAGAGATGTTAACATCCATCTATGCCAGCTTACATCCCAAACACCTAATGTTACCACTGAGACAATAGCTAACGTAGATATAATCATCAAAACCGGCTTGCGTCGGGCATTAAACAGGCGGTCACTTGCAAGTCCCCACATTATCCGCCCCGTAGCCCCGCTAAGCATTACAATAGTCAACATAAAGCCGGATTCTAAAAGTGAACATCCCAGATGCTCATTGGAATAAAGCACAATAAAACTGCCGACTATACCTTGAGACATGCCCAGACATGCCCCAATAACAGATAAAAAAAGAAAATTCTTTTTGGCAAGGAATTTATAAAATTCTGCAAAAAATGTTCCACTTTCATGGGCCAATGTTTTATTGAAAACAGGTTTTGACTGAATTGGATTATTATAATAAATCATTACAACAATGGTCATTATAGCAATAACCAATCCCAGGATACCAAGGGAATTGAAGATTCCTGTTTGCTTGGCAAGATAGATCATGACTATGCCGGACAGTGACGCACCGATAGTGACGCCAGCTAGCCTGATTCCGAAAACAAGACCTCTTATCTTAATATCAAACCAGAGGAACAAGCCCTTGGAACAAACTGGATTGCCAATGCCGTAGCCAAATCCACTGATTGCCACCATCATAATAAAAACTGAAAAACCCGGTTTGAATACCGCAAGAAGAAGTAAAGGGGCACCTGTAAGCCCCAGCCAGGCAAGAAGACCTTTTTTTACTCCATAACGATCAACCAAAATTCCGGATGGTAAAGCTGAAAAAGCCGCAGTCAAATAAAAAGCTGAGCAGATACTCCCTATCTGAGTATTGCTCAAAGACATAAGTTTTTTTAGAAATGGGGCCAGTGCTCCCCACCCATATCCGGCTATGGAAAGAACAAGCTGAGATATCGCAAACATCAAAAGGACTAGCCAGCGGTATTGAATCCGGCGCATTAAAATACAACCTGTTTTTCGATAATTACTTTCACGATATGGTTTACCTTCCCTTTGCTAATGTATTCACTGCTAAATTTATCGAAAAGTTCCCCGGATGCCAGTACCTCTGCCTTCCCCCACACTCTCCAGCCCTCTCGGGTTTCGGCATCCAGGCCAATTATGGAGAGATACGGGTTTTCCTGAAGATTTCTGACCGTCTGTGGTGATCTCAGATCAGCAAAAACAAGGTGTTTATCATCTAGTACGCGAAGAGACCCTTTTGGGGATACGTTGGGTTGTCCATTTTTATCTGCAGTTGCGATCATGGCGGGTTTGATTTTTGCGATAGCCTGTTTCAATTCCTCTGTAATCATGTTCATGTTATCCTCCTTGATTTTATTACATGCCTATTTGATTTTTTGTGAATTTTGCGCTTTTTTTCGGATCCATCAATATTATCAGAGCATCAACTGCCACCAGTCTGGATCCGGAGATGATAACCGGATTGATGTCAATCTCTTTTATCTGCTCGTTTTCTATCCCTATCCTGCCCACATTGATGAGGATTTCTGCCAGCTTATCTTTATCAACCGCCTCCATACCACGAACTGCCTCCAGGATTTTGTGTCCTTGGACTTCTTTCATCATATTTAGGGCATCTCTTTTTTCTAATGGCGCGACACGGAAGGATACGTCTCGCAAAACTTCGGTAAATATGCCCCCGATCCCAAACATGACGCAGGGCCCGAATTGGGGATCACGGGTCAGGCCTATGACCAGCTCCCGATGTCCTTTGACCATCTCCTGGACTAGAACACCATCTCCTGTTCCGTTCATTTTTCCCCTAATCTTTTCAAAAGCAGACTTTGCCTCTTTTTCATTTCTGATATCGATATGGATCAGGCCTTTTTCCGTTTTGTGTGTAATGTCTGATGAGCATCCCTTTAAAACGAGCGGATAACCGATTTCTTGAGCGGCACTGATAAAGGACTCGACATTTTCTACCTGGATTTCCCGGCTCACAGGTATCTGATAGGTTGCCAGTATCTGCTTCGCTTCATGCTCTGAAAGTGATGTTCGCCCTTCCTTTGCTGCTTCTTCTATAATTTTCATGTGTTCTCCTATGTATCTTTTTTTCAAGAAATTT
>JAGGWR010000038.1 GCA_021163445.1 Candidatus Tharpella aukensis | reverse complement strand
GCCCAAGCCGGAAGCCCCGGCGTCTGATTGACAATCGGATTGCCGTAAGAGTCTGTCAATAAATCGGGTGCGGATTCATCCATGTATTCCTCAAAGAGCCAGTTTTCAGGAAGATAATCCACAAATGATTGAATAATCATAGCGCCCGTTTCAGGGTCGATATCGGGCGTTTTCCCGGATTGGCGCATCTCTTCCAGCTGTCCAACCTTAACCGGTACCGTGGTCGTGGTGTAAACTCGTTGATAACCATTCTCAATAATTTCAGGTATGGAGCCCGGCGGCGGCTGTTGGGCAATCAACTTCACAAGCACTTCCGGCGAATTCATATCTTCGCCGGTTAAACTATCTTTGTCGGCAAATCCTGAGACTGCGGAAGCTGAAACCAACCAAAAGATTATCAAGAGATAGAAATAAACGGGCTTTCGAGTAATCATAATTATTTCCTTCATCTGCTGTAACCCAAAAAACAATATAGCCGGGCCGCTTTCTGAAAAGCAACCCGGCTATTTATTTGGATACCTGACTGTTCATTTTCCACCTGTGCTGAGTTGTCATGGCATTGCAAGGCATTCTGAATACATTTATCTGAAATGTAACAGGTTGTACATTCCCGGTAAGGCATCCAGCATCATGTCGTCGGAAGAGTTGTTTAATTGAAGCCCCACAACTTCCTGATCTGATGAATACTTAATATAGGTCGCACCGCTAATATCATGTGTAAACAGGTCTGCAGGTAATTTTGCCTCTTTGGCATGACTGTTAACGGTAATTGATTCGCTAGCAATAACATTTCCTGAGTTGTTGTAAGCAGTCAAGGTGATATTGGCCGTCGCTTCTGAAATGTTGACAAAGGCAATTCCGGTCCAACCATCTTCCGCCAATTTAGGGAAAATGCCTTTAGTGTTATTAATTCCAACGCAGGTATAGCCGCCCAAGCGGTTTAAATTACTTGTACCAAACAGTTCAAAACCGGTGATATCATTTTCCGCTTCAATCTGGAACCAGGCCGTATCAGCAGGCAATCCAAGGTCTTTAATCGCCCCGATATATTTTTCATGACCGGAAAGAGGTATAATCTGCGGAGTAAGAGGAACTCCACTAATAGTATATGGGGTAACCGTCAGATTGCAGGATGATACTGATGGGTTATAGGCCACAATACCGGTCCACCATACATTGTCGCTGGCAATATGGGGATAGTAAAGGGTAGAGGCGGTCTTATCTTTTAAAAGAATGCCGCTTAACTGGTTGCCGCCACCGAAAAGTTCCAAACCAATGATTCCTGCGGCATTGGTAATAACGGCCGATTGGATATTAGGCTGTTTCTGTTCGTCAAATAAAGAGGCAATGCTAAAAGCCCGGTGTTCTTTGGCCGTCAGAGTAACGGTTTTGCTTTGGCCTGTATTAAATACAATAGTCAGGTTTTTTTGGAATGAGGTTGTATTGACCAAGCTGATTCCCGTCCACCAGTTTGGGTCGGAAGCGATGTGAGAAACATATATATCATCAACGTTGATGTCTAAAACCGCCGGCACTGCGACTCGATACTGACCATTGATGAAAAATTTGGTGTAACCGCAAACATGGTCGGAATCACCTTCAAACACGAGATAGCCAATTTCACTTGGAACAGGAAATTCCATACCAATAATTATCTGGCGTCGGGCATGAGGCGCCAAGCTTAGAGGCATGCTTTGGGAAACTGCGTCGCCATTATTATTATATGCCCTTAATACTCCATGAATATTATTCGTCGAGCTAGTATTAATTAAGCATATTTCCGTTTCCCAGGTAGTGTCGCTGGCAATGTGGGGGTAGTAGATCCGATATGCTTGAGAACAGGGCAGATCATGTCCGTCACAGTCCTGATCGATACCATCTCCGCAAATTTCTATGGCTCCAGGATAGATAGTTGCATCACTATCATTGCAGTCTCCTTGATTTTCACTATAACCATCACCATCATTGTCAATGTCATTTGGATCTAACGGCCCAGACTGTCCGGCGCGAACTGCACGTACATAAAAACTATAGGATTTATCGTTGTAGTAGACAATGCCATTGCCGAAATAGACGATCCATGCAAAGCGGGAGTAGAGGGTATAGGTTGTAGACGTCCAGTACCATGACAACAGGACCCAGGGGAAAAAAGTTTGGTCAAGGCATGTATATTCGCTACTGTAATCCACTAGCGATTGCAGTTCATAGCGATCCGGCAAGCGCCAGTCGTCATGTCCGCCAACAGCCGGTAAAACTAGATTTTCACAATAAGCCAATGCCTCCTGCCATTTCATGAGCTTGGTCTCGGCCTGCTGCCACATCAATCCGGTTTCAGTGTCACTGATGGTGCCGTCACGGTTATCGACCAGGGCCGCAGAGACGATGCCAACCCACAAAATCAGAAGTAACAGACCCAAGCCCAACCCTTTGCCGATAATTTTTCTCTTCAACTTCATTTTTACCACCTGATATATATCTTTCAAATGAGCTAATTATCAAATTACCGATCGGAACGAACGGCCCGCACATAATGACTTTTTGATTTATTGTCCTCTTCGACGCGGCCGTATTTGAAATAGACGTGCCATGCGTGGTCACTAAAATAGGAATGGCTAGTTGATGACCAGTAATCATCAGATATTGTTTGATTAAAAAAATGGACTGTAATAACCGGCCATTCATCACGACCCGAGTCGGTTAGTTGCGAGAGTTCTTTGATCGTTGGCAGACGCCAATCGGTATGATAACAAAACCCGGTGCCAGCATTCAAATCATTGATAAAATCCTCAGTGTCGGTGTCGGTGGCGGATGTGCCGACATTGCCGCCATTGTTTGCCGGATTGCTGTCGTACCAAGAGTAGGTGTTGTCGGCATCGTGGGGGTTTTCGTAGTTTTTCACCCCGTCGTTGTTCTGTTTGACCTCCCAGATCAGGCCGGTGACTTTATCTTTAACCATCTTCCATCGGGTCGCATTATCATCCAATTCCAAGCCGTTGACATTAAGTTTTTTGTAGGCTCGATTACGCGTATAGTGTGCATCCTGTCCGTGAAAATCACCGCCCGGTGGCGGTTCTCTGATTTTGTCTGAATTGTTGTAAAAGTCAGTCTGCCCGGTATCCGGCATCGGCTCCGCCGCTTGCAGGCCAGCAAGCAGAGCAAAAAGAAGAACTAACGCAATAAAAATTATTCCTGTCCACTTTATTTTCATTTTAATACCTTGTTCCCGTTGGCCACTTACAAAAAAAGACAGCTGGGTTGCTCCTAAAAAAGAGGCAACCCGGCTGTCTTTTTGATTTTGGCGGCAAGACCCGTGGTTTTCCGACCCCGTCTTTCGGCGGGAGTGGCTTTATCTCTACCCTTACCTAAGTATAATCGGCCAATCATAAATGTCAATACTACCAGTTAATGTTACAGTTAGATACTAAGGGCCAGAACCAAACGAAACTTAGATTCGCTGTGTTTCACTGAGCCATAGGATCACCGACCATATCAACTGTCACAATCGTGATTGAGACTCCTCCGTCGAAAAATTCTGGTATAATCTGGGTTTGGGTTGCTCCACCCCCCATGCGTATCTTTAATGTCTTATCTTTTTCATAGTCGCTCTCATTTTCTATACAGTCTTTATCAGTGCAGGCCACCATCCATTGAACGACATGACCATTAAGTTCTAAATTCAGCTCCAGATCCTTCAAGCTACCATGCTCAGTGCAAATAACATCAAGACTGCCATTGGCCACGATAGTCCAGAGCCCATCAACAGTGTAATCTACTTCGCCAAAACCTCCGCTACCAGTGATCGGCAGGATTCCGGTTCCATAAACGTGGGTTGAGTCCCCGCTATATCCGTATGCATCCCAGCCTAGATTAATTTCTCCTGAATAGTTTATTGTCATTACTTCTGTTGTTATAACTTCAGTAATAATAAGATTAATCTGTTTTTCACACCTTTGTATAAGTTCCTCTATCAAATCTGTCAACTGTTGAAAAACCGCTTGCGCTGCCGCAGTTAGCACTGGATCGTCAAAAGACGGTAAACCAATCTTTCTAATCATCTTTGCATAAGCATAAGCTTCTCTCACATAGTCAGGGTCACAAGGTGGTTCAGGTCGAGGTCTTTTGAGAAAATCTTGCACCTCATGAAGAACTAACATTGCTATTTCTTCCATACACGATTCATCACCTCCCTTGAACAGCATCTCCTTGCAGATCGCCAAAGCATAACTTACAGCCTCTTGAGATTCGCTGAAATTACTGGATCCAGACATCGGAATCTCTCCCAAAGCAATTTCCAACTGAGCTTGAGCTTCAGCCGAGGAGGGTTCTCCTCCACCATAATCACTCAGGTGAGAGATGTAACCCTCTATGGAGGTTTCAGTTGCGACCAGATCATCGATAGGAACAACAAATTTCGTCGTTTTAACATGATACAATACAGCTATCTCGCTATTATCCAACGGTTCAGCAAGAACAACCTTTAGCTTTGCCGGTACGAGAAAGGTTGTCCCATCCGGTACAATTTCGACTCCCGGAAAAACATTTTTGGCTATCGGGTCAGTTAGTGGGACATTTAAAGCTCTTAGAGTTATTTCGGTCTCTTCCTGGAGGGCACCAATCGGAATTTCCAATGAGAGAACATCCCCAAGCGAGTTAGTCGCAGTCAGAGTTCCCCCTAAAATTCCGATCGTTTTGGTGACTTCTGCAACGGGATCCACGTCAGAGTTGGAGAATGGCAGGTTTTCCACCACGGCGGCAAAGGGGCCCAGCTCAACATTCTTTTCCTCTCCCACCAGAGTGCCGGTAACCCCATAGGCGGCCATAGAGAGTGTCGCAGTGTCATCAGAAGTATTCACCAATGCCAATTTGGTCCACCAACCATTGCTGTCGGCAAAATGGGGAAATGCGAGAGCGCCGGTTTGTTCTTCAACTGCAGTATAGCCAGCCAACCAACCATCACCGCCCATCACTCCCAAACCGGCAACCGGATGATTCGCAGTAACTTCCAGATACCCTGTCTCATTATCTAAACTGCCAAAAAGCCCGGTTATTGTTTGTGGTGTCATCCGGCCGCTGGCGGGAACAATACGATTATTAATCGCTCCTACCGTATCTCCGTCATTATTTAAGGCTTTCAAAGTGACTTGTGCTTCGATTGCCCCCGGGTTAGCTATCGCGATTCCGGTCCATTTGCCGGAACCTTCCTGAAAGTAGGGATAATACAACTTGGTACCTGTCTTACCCGCTGATAGACCTGCAAGCATTGAGGTGGAAGATTGACCGAAAATCTCCATGGCAGCTACCGGTTGAGTAGCCGTGATCTTTAACCATCCAGAAGTGTGTTCTCCCAAAGAGATCAGATTCCTGACAATTTGCGGGGTCATGCGGCACCCAGCAGCGATTGACACCGTATAAGTATCACCGATTTGATTTCCGGCATCACTGAATGCAGCAATGGATACGTGAGTGGTAACAGTTCCGGGATTGGCCACGGCAATTCCCGTCCACCAGTCCTTATCTTCAGCAAAATGAGGAATACAGATTTCGGTTGCGGCCGCAACCGGGGAAAAACCGGCTATCCCGCCGGAATCTGTATGACCGAAAATCTCTAATGCAACTACAGGTTGGGTTGAAGTCAGTTTAATCCAACCTGTTTCAGCTTCTCCCAAAGTAAAAATAGTATTTATGGTGGCTGGCTCCATCTGGCTTTGGGGAGGAATAATTAGGTTGAAATCCTGGCCGATTTGTTCTCCGCTATCGTTGTATGCCACCATGGTTACCGCTGCCATTATTTGTCCGGGATTGGCTATCGCAATTCCCGTCCACCAGGAAGAGCTATCGGCAAAATGAGAAAAGCAGATCTCGGGTGAGGCCAAAACTGACGTAATAGCTGTTGTACCGGATACAGGATGGCCAAACAGTTCCATAGCAACGGATGGTTTTGTTGAGGCAACCTTAACCAGACCACTATTGGCACCACTAGGTAATACCCATATCAACAGATAGATGACAATTAATAATGTGCTTATCAGATTTTTCATAACCATCCTCCTGAAGTGAAATTGGTACTCTGCATACTGTGTAAAGCAGAATTTACTAGCCCAAAAAAAGGACTGCCATAGCTGTAAGTCATACAATCTTTTTCATTTACTACGGTGGATCATGATTTGTTCAGATTGTCTCTTTTTCCTCACAAAAAAAGGCTGGGCAACCCGGCCAGCTTGCATTATATCAATTTTAAAAAAAATATCTCAAGATCCGAAGCTTTCCGACTCCACCTCACGGTAGGTGTGGTTTCATCTTTCTAACTTTCAATTATAATAGGTCAAACATGAATGTCAATAGTACCTTTTGAATAAAAAATATCAAATGTCATTAGTGGGGTGTGACCGATGTTTTGATGGGGGAGTTGAGAAGTTGCAATTGGCAACTTTAAGGTAAAAAAAGAGCCCAATATTGTAGGTGTCGGGCTTTTCGTGTGCTAGCTGTATTGACAGCCATATTTTTCTGATTAAACTAAATATTATATTCATCGAGAAAGGTTATGTCTGTCGAGAGGTGATGACGGAAAACCACGAGTCTTGGAAGTTTCCAGATAACCGGATTGCCTGCAGCAATCTCATAAATGTTATTAGAGGTGACAAGATGGGCGGAAAAGTTGAAATGACAGCTGAAGCCCAGGCATCGCACCTATCCACAATCAATCAAGCCACTCTGACACCACTCGTGCAGAGTGCGTTGAACAGCAACACCATTGAAGTTGTTTGCTGGGATTACGAGCAACTGCATGGTGGTGCTGGAGGGGGTACGATCTATCGGTTTACCGGGCAGGGGAGTGAGCCTGGTCTAAACATTTCCTGGTCGTTGATTCTCAAAGTGTTTCGCCCAGGAAATGATGATATCGATATCTCTGATTGGAACTACTACAAACGTGAAATAGACGCTTATCAATCTGGATGGTTTGACGACCTACCCGGTAATTTGGCGGCGCCCCGCAGTTTTGCTGCGGTTGAGCACCCGGATGGGATTTGTTGGGTATGGCTTGAGGATATAACGGATGACATCGGTTCGCAGTGGCCCCTGGAACATTACGGAATCGTCGCCCGTCACTTGGGCCGGTTTAATGGGGCATACTTGACCGGGCGCGGGTTACCATCCTGGCCCTGGTTGAGTTCAGGGTGGCTGCGAAAATATGTCGCCCGGAATGCTTCCGCACTGCCCCTTCTGCAAAATTCACTTATGCACCCGCTG
>JAGGWR010000307.1 GCA_021163445.1 Candidatus Tharpella aukensis | reverse complement strand
TCTGTTTTCTTTGCTGATCGCGGCTGTGCCCGCCAGCCTGTATGCCGAAGGGGTTAATATTGGAGATATTTTGGGAGAGTCCAGCAACCCATTAAATGGATTCCAAGCAATCACCATATCTGATGGAACAATTTTTGGCGTTTACAATTCTTCAAACTGGTTTGTGCTAGACAGCGATTTTCAAACAATTGCTGGGCCGACTTCCCTAGGTAAACGTTCTGCTATTATTTCCTCAGCTCCTTCTGGAGCTTATATTATAGCGAATTCAAGTTCCAGCACTCGTGATCCATTTTATGCATACATGTACGAAACGGCTACAGAATCAATGGATCTCATTGGCAACATTACAGCATATCCCAGCAGCGCGTTCTCTGATACGGGAGGATACCGGACTATCCAGCAGCCTGATGGTACAATTTACCAATCCGTTTATTGGAAATATGCCGATTGGGATGACTCCAGAGCAAACTATTATATCCGTTATTCGACAGATAATATGGCTTCTTGGTCAAACTGGATAGCTCTCCCTCGTATTGGAGATACTAGAGTTTCATACTGGCATTATGGACTTGTAAGCCATGAAAACCGTCTTTTTTTAGTAGGGAATGACGATTGGTCGTATTCTCGTGTAATTATAAATGAATTTGACACACTGACTAAACAATGGGGGGTAACCAATGAAGTTTCGGCCGGAGAATACGGCTCTTTATTCATCAATCATGATACTGGACGCATCGCTGTTGCATATTTGGATAGTGGAACAGCCTATGTGAAATATGCCCATATTGATTCCCCTTCATCCTGGTCTTCCTCTGAAGCTATTTCTAATAGCACCAATTTGATCGGAATCAATTCCAATATTCATCAGCAAGGAGCTTTTGACAATATAGGAATTCATTTTTTAGTTGCGACTAGTGCGACGGAACAAAAATTACTTAGGTGGGATGGTGACTCGCAATGGCAAGAGACATTACTGGAAAAAACTCACACTGCGGACTATGACTACCAAACGAATGTAACGGCCGATGGTGTTGGGGGAGCTTTTGTATTCAGCCATTACACTGACGGCTCTGTTTTCGCATCTCGGATAGGTGGACTTTCTGATTTGACTAGTGGTTTAGTTGCATATTACCCTTTTGATGGGAGTGCCAATGATTCCAGTGTGAACGGGCATGACGGAACAATAAGTGGTGGGGCCACTTTTACTGATGGCATTTCTGGCCAGGCTATTAATTTTGACGGAATTAATGATAAGGTTACTGTTTCCCATTCTGACGATCTTAATAGTGCCAATGGGACTTGGTCTTTATGGATTTATCCTCATGGAGATGGTGGATATGCAATAACAAAAGATACTTTAGGATATAATAATGATGGGAAGTTGTATGTTAGCACAGATTCTGTAAGTTTTTTGATAGATGGAAATAATCAGTACAATTATGCATCCTCAGCTTCCAGAACAATAACCCAAAACAAGTGGCATCATGTTGCAGCTACTTGGGGTAATGATGGAATGAAGCTATACATTGATGGTTCATTATCTGCGAGTAACTTAAGCTATATTCAGGGAATAGATACTGTTGGAGATTTAGTCTTTGGGGGGCTTTTTAATGATTACAACAATCCTTGGTTTGATGGTAAGATGGATGAAGTGCGGATTTACAATCGTGCATTATCAGAAATAGAAATATCAAAACTTTTTGGAATGGATAATAGTGATTCGGCTATTTTGACGGTTTCACCAAGCAGCCGTAATGTCGCGGCTGGAGCCGAAACGATGACGTTTACTATCGCCAACGCTGGCGGCGGAACCATGAGCTGGACGGCAGTAACCGGCGACCCATGGCTTGATATTATTTCTGCAAACAACGGCACCAATGATGGAGATATAACCGTTTCATATGGTGCCAATACAACCGGTGAGTCTAGGACTGGAACAGTTACCGTTAATGCTCTCGGCGTTGTCAATAGCCCGCAACTTTTAGTGATAAAGCAAAGCAGTGAAATCTCTATCGACGGGAAATTGGATCATTTTGAATTTTCCACAATCAGTTCTCCGCAGGTGCCAGGAACTCCATTTTTAGTTACGATAACGGCCAAAGATGCTTATTCTAATACCGTAACTGATTTTAACGGCAAGGTTTATTTGGTTTCGGATCTGGGTAATGTAAGTCCCACATATATTAATTTTTTAAATGGAATAACGACTCGAAATATAACGTTCTACGATGTTGGCAAGACACGTCTAAAGTGTGATGGCTCAGGATGCAGAGGGGAAAGCAATCGCTTTGAGGTCGCCAGCTCAACGACTTGCATAATGGGTATAACAGGTAAACTAGTCGATAGAAATCTTGATCCAATATTTGAAGCTAAAGTCCAAGTTATTGAGGAGTTTACCGGTGAGGATTTCAGTAGCGAGGTTGTTGCAGAAACCGTGACTGATTCATCTGGTCGTTATGCGTTTAATAACATACCTTGTGGAAGCTACCTGTTAACGGCTATTGCTTTAGATTGTAATAATAATGAAATAAAGGAGAACTTTGATCGAATTAGAAGTGATGGCGAAAAGATTATTGTTTCAGATCATGAAATGCAAATAAGTTGCTCCAAATATGGAACACCAGTAATTTTTGTGCCTGGCATGATGGGTTCGAGTTCCTCTGATGACTCGTCCCCTTTTCCCTACTTAATCAAAAATGGGCCAGACATGAATCTCCATATCCATACAAAAAGTAGAAAAGTAAAACTGTTGGGTGTTACTGTTGGCAATGATCCAGTTGGTTGGGGAGAACTTGATGAATTTCTCAGCGAAGATTTTTTGACCTTTGATTGCCCTTGGGATTGGCGCTTGGGTGCAGATGAGGCTGCTCGTAAATATCTTCGGCCTAAAATCGATGAGGCTCTGAAACGTTCTGTCACTGGCAAAGTTCATATTGTCGCACACAGTATGGGGGGATTGGTTGCTAGAGCGTTGATACAAAGTGATATTTTGCATGCTGAATCTGGTGAGAAGTATTATAAGAAAATTGATAAGCTGGCTATGATTGGTACCCCGCATTTAGGATCATGCAATCCTTACTACATGTGGGGAGGCGGAGATTGCAAAGAGTTGGATGATCTAACTCGCGATGGTGTTTGGGTAAGAAATTTCTATACCAACACAATTCAGAGATTATGGGAAGAGACTTACGGCAAGAACAAATGGGGGGATAAAAAGTGTTGTAAAATTTTAGACTTTCTAGTCAATGAAGTCTGTGACGGTTATCAGGAAGCATCTTCACTTAGGCAATTGATGACTACTGAAAAATTCCTTTCTTGGGAAAAAGATAGTTCAAATCAAAGCGCATGGTGGGATTTAGACTCGGATGAAAATCGAAACAAATGGTTGATAAACCTCAACAAAAGTGAATATCGTTTTCGTATGACTAGCTATAAAAACCATAGTGATTTAGTTTATGCTACAATCTTTGCGGGGAATTACGTTGAAACTATTGAGGCTATTTACGCCGCCAGTAGCCTGAGCAAAGAATGTGAAAATTCTAAGATCAATATCATGTACAAAGATGGCACACCTAAACTGCCTCATTCTTGGTCAATATCTCCAGATAAAGACAACTATGCCCTTTTTGGCTTAGGAGACGGGACTGTGCCATATAGTAGTGCGATTTGGCCAACAACAGATGAAGCTGGCCCCTTTGCTTCATTAAACACATATGCCATAGGAGTAAAGCATTCCAAACTGACTGGGCAATTCAACCAAGAAATATGTGAGTTTTTAACGGGAGAACCTTGCTTTAGGACTGCTGTACGCGGAGAAGATCTGCCTGCAACAATGCTAACCTTTTCGATCAACAATGGGCATAGATTATTAGTTGTTGATGATTTTGGAAGACGTTCAGGTTTCGACCCATCGACAGGTGAAGTTTTAGAAGAAATACTTGCTACAAGTTTGAAAAGTGACGGAAAAGAGACTGTTGTCACTCTTTTTGAACCTGCAACAGGAAATTACCAATTGACTTATTATGGCAATTTAGAACGAAACTTTAGACTTAAAACAAACTATTTGTGCGAGGATGGTGATTATTCAAGGATAATAGAAAACGGTTTTTGTCCTGATGCTCCAATTACTGTTCAGATTTCATTTAATCCTGCCAATGATCCCGTGCTAGCTTTAACTCCAGCTATTGAGAGTTGCGAGTGTCTCGCCTGCGAGCCTTATGAGGCCAACACCCAGTTATATCAACTTTATTCTAAGCTACAATGGAACAATGTTGATGGTGCTGTTTCTTATAGGGTTTACGCTAAAGCAGACACAGAACCATATTTTCGCAGAATAGCAGAAATTGCCGCGGCTACATTTCCATCGTATTATGAAACTGAGGATTTATGGCGATCCAGTGAAGATACCCCACTGATGGCGTATGTTGTAAGCTATGTGGATAGCGCTGGTGATGAGAGTTTTTTCAGCAATATTATTTATAATGACGACCAAGATCATGATGGTTTGTCGGATATAGAAGAACTAAACTTTGGGACACAAGTGACCAATCCCGATTCTGACGGGGATCAGTTGTCAGACGGAGATGAGTTTTTTGGAGGACTGTCACCTACCGACCCTGACAGCGATGCGGATGGCTACAATGATTACGATGAAGTTAACGGGGGATCTAAC
Source organism: Candidatus Tharpella aukensis (assembly GCA_021163445.1). Classification (GTDB taxonomy): domain Bacteria; phylum Desulfobacterota; class Anaeroferrophillalia; order Anaeroferrophillales; family Tharpellaceae; genus Tharpella; species Tharpella aukensis. The sequence goes on along the minus strand of JAGGWR010000307.1, from coordinate 21,522 downwards.
CCGACCAGCTCAGCAAGTTTGCCGGATTTATATGTTGACGCTAAGGGTTATTGTAATGGAAAACATTTGTGTTTCCCAACCATAGGTGAGGCTTACGCGTTTTCTGCTGGGACAGGAAGTATTAAGGCTGCTGACGGATCTTATCTTGAGGCATTATTGTTAAACCAAGGCAAAGATATTTCATTTGCAGGAGGATGGAGCGACAGCTATGATTCCGTCTTGGGTGAGACTGCGGTAATAGGCAGTTTAACCATTTCTTCCGGTTGTCTGACAGTTGAAAAACTAACAATCGGTGGCACTCCTACACGTCGTGACACAATTCCGGATACAGGTCAAAACCTATGTTATAACTTTACTGAACCAATTACATGTCCAGTGGATGGGGGAGACTTTTTTGGTCAGGATGCACATTATGAGCGTCCCCGCTTATATACCAAACTTGATATATACGGCAATGCCTTATCAGAAAACGCAACTGAATGGTTTATGGTTCGTGATGAAGTCACCGGATTAGTTTGGGAAGTTAAACAGGCTAAAGATGGGAAAGTGAACTACGAAAACCATCATGATGCAGACAATGTTTATACTTGGTACGATGGCAATCCGGAGACTAATGGAGGTGAGGCAGGAGTAGCTGGTTTTGGCACAGATACAACATTTTTTATTAACGATCTGAATGCCAGAAATTTTGGAGGACGTAATAATTGGCGATTGCCGGCATTGAAAGAATTATCTTATTTGGTTAATTCTGGAAGTGGCTATCCTGAACCCGCAATATCAAATGATTTTTTTCCGGCAACAATGACAGAACCTTATTTTTCATCAACTACTAATTTGCAAGAGCCTGCAAATGTCGGGATAATTCATTTTAGTAGTGGTTTAAGTACTACAGGATTTCCTAAAGCAGATCCTTTTTATGTTAGAGCCGTATCTTCGGAAAAAAGCACAAGCTATAAACCTCTAATTGACAATGGAGATGGAACTGTAACTGATCCAAATACAAACCTGATGTGGCAGCAGTCGGATGGCCCCATGATAAATTGGCAACAGGCATTAAATTATTGTGAAAATTTGGAATTAGCTGCTTACGATGACTGGAGATTGCCTGATCGCAATGAGATACAGTCGTTGATGGACTATGGTAAATGTGAACCATGCTTGGATGAGTTTTGTTTTCCCGGTCAAAATTCAAATTACTATTGGTCTTCTACAAGTGATTTTGACAATGACCATCTTGCTTGGGAAGCAAATTTTTTCACAGGTAGCGTCTTCGCCGGGAAATTGATGGCTATAAACAGTAAAGAAGATGAGCGAAATCCAGTTCGTGCAGTGCGTCTGGTTCAGTATATCCCATCAGTCTTGGAGTCCATCGAGATTGTAGGAGAATCGGAAATAGAAGAGGGTGGAAGCTTGCAATTAATTAGTGTCGCCCATTTTGCAAATGGGGGAAAAAGTGATGTTTCGTCTATTGCTACTTGGAATGAAAATTCCGCTTATGCTACAATCAGCTCAATTGGGAATTTAACAGCATCTATAGTTTACTCGGATCAAACATGTTTGGTGTCAGTAGAATATGGAGGCTTGCAAACAATGACAAACATCACCATTAAAAATCAAGCATCACCACCTACACCCAGCTATCAATGTCCTTCGTGGGATTATGGTTTGACTGTTGCACTGGATGATTGCTTGGGTTTGTGCCCATGTCCGATTTTTGACTTTGAATCCGCAGATGGCTATAAATCAGAGCCGTCACATGACGTTAAAGGTGTAATTTTACCTCTTTATGATTGTGAAAATGTTGACCAAATCACCTTGGTAGACAATTACGCATTGAGAATTGAAATCATAGAGCCCGCAAATGGTGTCTATTTCACTAATTGTAATTATAGTGAATCAAATTACTCTGGATGCACACTTGAAACTCCATGTGGTTCGGGTGATGGGTATATTTACCTTTCATCTTACGGGAATATGGATACATGTCCGGATCTTAGTAGTGGTTTACCAAAAGCATTGGCTTATGAGGCACTTGAAGACGAGTTTTTCGATCCCTCGTTGGGACTTAGTTGTTGTCTTGGCTGTGGTCCATATTACGTAAAAGCAGTTCAGACAAGTTGCTTTTCATCTTTTTTTGAAGAGGCGCGACCTTATCTTTTGGTAGATTTGCCGACATTTGTTTATGATATAATTGACGTTGATTCAGGGGTGTCTGTCTTTGTTGAAATTACTTTGCTTAAAGACTCCGGTGAGATACTTTGCAGTTGGGTTGAGCCAGTTGGAACTTTTGCGCAATAAATTTCTATTTCTCAGTTCTGTTTGAGATTGGCAGTGGATATCTCTTATCGCTGCCAACCTCTCTAGAGTTGAGATGTTCAGCGATAGGACTTTGTTACGCATATACGATATTATCTTTGGTTTGAGGTATGGCTGGAATGTTGAGGTTGGTAGTTGCAATCTTTCTGTCTATGATAAAGATTTGATCCTCCCTCCATGATGGCGTCGTAGAAGGTAGCTCAAAAATAAATGTCATCCCGGTTTTTGCCGAAATGACATTTATTTGAGATACTCTTGATTTTTTACGTCTTGAGGGAAGTCCCCCTCACAATGAGCAAGCCTATCGTGTAAATTCCCTCAGTGTGTGGATTCGGTTGCAGGAGTCTTTGATACCACCAATCCCTTAATGAATCCTGCGATCAGCATAAGAGCTGGAACCAGTTGGGCGACAACGATCAAAGCACAGACACCGACAAAAACGCTGACGAGAATCCCGCTCTTATAAACTACTGTATCCGCAGCAAATGCCGGGCTGATAACTGCAAGAACCAAATAGATTGTTGATATAGCCGTTTTCATGATAAATTCTCCTTTTCCTTTTTGTCCTACCTTTGGAGTATCTACTTATTAGAGTTTCAGGTAGAACTATTTTTGGACGCTCTTTTGTCTGTTGAATTATGAAAGGCGCATTGAACCACCTGTCTGATCTCCGCCCTGTCATCGCCATCTACTGGCTTTAAGGCATGGTAGAAAATCCTCTCTTTACGTAATCTGCGGATAAGATTGGGAGATTCCACATTCGATATAAGGATAATTGTCAAGTTCTGGTTACATCTTTTTAAGAGGGGAATTATTTCCATTGCCGATAACCCATCAAACTCGCTTCCCAACAAGATGACTTTGGCCTCTTTTTTCAGGACATTACGCAGAACAATACCCATGGAATCCGCCTCGATAACCCGGTACTCGCTCCCGCTGAAAAACCCGACGATATGTCTGCGAGTCTCTTTATCCCTGTCAGCTATTTGAAGAGTCTGCATTATTAATCCCCTTTTTCAGGAAATACCTCGGTAGCCCAATCAATCGGGAGTTGTTTTACTTTACATTACCCGTAACTGTTTCACGGTTCTTTGCTTTCCCGAAAACGCCCGCCATCATAGAACCAAACATTATCAAAGCTGGGACGAACTGTAAGGTAACGATAAGAGCCAAAAATCCGAGAAAAATCCATCCGATTAGGCTGTACCCACCAGCCTCGGCGCCGGTCGCTGCAAAAGCCGAATTTGCTTGCATGATAGCAATCAGTGTGACGATACGTAATGTGTTCTTCATTTTTCTCACCTCCGCGTAGCTCCAAAAGACTACAATGTCTTTCGTGTTGTATGCTTTATACAATCTACATACTTGCATGAGGTGTGCCAATTGTGAAATAAATTCCATCTGCTTAGGTAACTTGTTGAATTTATTGATTTCGTCTGATTGGTCGGGGGAAAGATGATTCTCTTTATTGCATCCGGATGTATATATTTAATATATATTATATCTTTTGCTAGGGATTACTGAGATCTATTGCATACCCTAACTTGCTGAAATTAAAAGCTTATCCGATCTCATTTGGAAGTATACGAAAAAAGTGCCCCGTGTCCCCACACCCTTCTTTCACTCCATCCCTGAGTGGCCTTTTTTCATTCCCACCCCATAAAATGGGTATTGACAAAATTCATTCATTTCAGTATCTCTTCTGATATATTTTGCCGCTATCCCAACCATAACTATCTCAAATCATAGATGCTATAGGTGATGTCGATAGGAGTTGGATGGCTGGGCACTATGACTCTTTTCTTTTTCAGCGTATTCATAGTCGTTATATTGAGATTTATCATGAGTTGGATGAGTTGGAAGGGATTGAAGTCCGGTCAGTATTGGTGGATGAAGCTGACGGATTGTTGAATTTGATTCAGTAAATATTATTCAGGTATGAGGAAAATGAGTATGACCAAAGCCGATCTAATCGACACCGTTTGTGAAGAAAATGGATTTTCCAAGCGAGAATCAGCAAAAATAGTCGAAAATATGTTCGATATCATCAAAGAAACCCTTGAAAATGGTGAAAATGTCAAACTCTCAGGTTTTGGCAGTTTCAATATTCAACATAAACGAGCCAGACGTGGTCGTAATCCTCAAACCGGCGAATCAATGACAATTTCAGCCCGGCGGATATTAAGCTTTAAAGCCAGTAATGTGTTGCGGGAGAAGTTGAATCCGTGATGAAAGGGAAAGTGATGAAAATCCCTAAAACACCGTTGATGATATTTTTCGTATTCTTGTTTTTGACATGTACAAATGTACAGGCAGAATCATGGAAGACTGTTGTTGGCGGTTCAGATGGGTTTGCACGTCAGGAACCTGAAAAAGAAATCACTGTAAGAGATTCTGATACTGTAAAACCCTTGAATGTTGTGTTTGTTGGGGGATATGATGCTACATATAAGTTCATGCAAGAAGGCACTAATTATGAAAATAATGTGAGAAATGCTTTTAAAGGTCATAATGTTAAATTTTACAGGGAACCAACGAAAAAAGAACTTTTAGAGGCCATTTTAACTGCCGATGTTTTATACATAAGTGCCCATGGTGGTGTTTATAAAAATACTTGGCAATGTCTTCAGGTCGCACCCTCAGGAGATAATAATCAGATTAATTCGAAGAATGAGAGTCTTATCACATCACTTGATATCAAGAATGCTTTAGCGGGCAATAAAACTCCGAAACTTGTAGTTTTCAATACTTGTAATTCGACTGATTTATCTGATGGAGTTGAATCTGAAAATCGTTTTACTTCTGCTTTTGGGATTGATGCAAATACAAAAGGTAAAGCTTATGTTGGTTGGTCAAAGTGGGTAGTTGGGAACTTAACCGACTATATGTTTAAGGTCATACTTTGTAACTGGGCGAGAAGGGATCGTCAAGGAAAATACCCCAGTTTTGCAAATTGTTATTATTTTATGAAAAGAAAATGTACAGCAACTCTCATAGGTGATTCTTCTATCACTGTTGTTGGAGATTATCCAGAGCAACATATTTTGATTGGCATTTGGACTTTAACTGGGGAGTGCGTAGATTTCTATAATAGTAGTAAAATGAAGAAATCAAGCGGTACAATGAGCTTCACAAAAGAAGGGAAATTCGAAATCAGTTATAAGGTTACTGATAGTTTTGGCAATGTTGAGAATTTAAAAGATAATGGTAGCTGGATCATACAGGATGATCGTCTTAATGTGTTTAAGATCAATAAGAGATCATATCATGGAGATATTGATGATAATTCAAGAAGCCTAACATTGAAAGCGGGCGGTCATTACGATTGGAAATTCCAACTCACAAAAAAATAAAAATTATTTAAACCAGCGAACTCACGCGTTCGTTCCTTGCTCTATAGTGGTGTCAAATAGAAGGTTGGATACTTCAACGGACATCAACTTTAAAATGCGGGGAGGACGATATGAGTCTCACAATAGAAGAGCAAGACAAGGCAATAACATTTTCGAAAAAGTTGGCAGATGAATTTGATGTGGAGAGAGCAGCAAACTTTTCCCAAGGACATAAAGATAAAGATTGGTACGAAGGTTTTACCGCCCTTTTCAATATGATTACAGACATAGATTTTTCAATGAGTGCCGCTACCTGGGCCACGATTGCCGGTGCCTTGGCGTATGTTGTATTCCCGGTAGATATTATTCCAGACTTTATTCCTTTTATTGGTTGGCTGGATGATGTCTTTATTATCAATTGGGCCGTATCAACAATTACTGTAGAAATATCGCTTTATCGGAAGTTTTGCTTAAACCGCCAAATTTATCAACCAATGTTGATGGCATCGTAGGGTGATTTGAATATCCCAAAACACCTCATCAACCCTTTATAATAACTATAAAGGGTTGATGAGGTAAAATTTCAGTCAGTTGTTAAATTTAAAAATGGATAGTACATCAATACTTATTTGGGGGATGTTATTTGGAGCAATCGGTCTCGGATTCTTTACCTATGGGGAAAAGCAAAAAGTGGTAGTCCCATTATCAGTCGGGGTTGCTCTGTTTGTTCGGCAAGCTCAAAAATATTGATTGCCTGACGTTCTGTGTTGCCGTGGTTGTGAAAGTAGGTTTCAGTCGTAGTACGGTTTTCATGACCCTGTTGGGTCTTTTTTTTTTGAGATAATATGGAATTTTGGCAGTTTGTAAATATTGGCTGGATGTTTGTTTGATAATTTGCTATCTTGTAGGCGTAACCTTAATTTTTATGTGACAAACTTAATATGTTGAGAGGATTTTTAAAAATGGCAAAATTACCTGAAATAGTTAGTGAAGCATGGATGAATCGTGAAGAAAAGATCATTTTTACAACTGTTGATAAAGATGGAACCCCTAATTCCGTATACATCACCTGTACTGCCAGGTATGGTGAAGATTTGATTGTTATTGCTGATAATTATTTTGATAAAACCAAAAAGAATATTTTTTCCGGTAGTAATGGCTCAGTTCTTTTTATCAATAATGAGGGTAAGGCATTTCAGGTCAAAGGAACCATCGAATATCACAGAGAAGGTGAAATTTTTGATGATATGAAAACTTGGAACCCGGAAAAGCATCCTGGTCATGCGGCTGTGGCGTTAAAGGTTGAGGAGGTCTATTCCGGGGCGGAAAAATTGGTTTAAGAGTAATCATGATATCATAAAGAGGCAGCCCCGGCATTCAACTTTTGTGATATCTTTTTTAATTTTATTGTTAATGACAACAATTAAGTTGACTTTTCTTTTCGGTGAACGTAAATATCGTCACCGTTGTAAAATTGTCTTGGAAAGTCTTTTCAAAGGTTTAAAATGTTTGGTATCGGAATTACGGAAATAATTATTATTCTAGTGGTGGCTCTACTTGTTGTCGGCCCCAAGAAACTGCCGGAGCTTGCTAAAACGCTAGGTCGCGGACTGGCTGAATTTCGGCGAACAGCGGATGATTTTAAGTCAAGCGTCTATCAAGATGATGATTCTTTGGCCAAGGATCGACAAAAAAATGAACAACAGCGACAGATTAGTAAAATTCAAGACCCTGAAGATCCTCCGGCCCCCGCATCCGATTTGTCTGATAATAACTTGGAAACCGAAAGCAGTCTTGCCGAAGATCGTGGTGAGAAGGAAGTAACTGAATCTTAAATCATGACTTCGAGCAAAGCAGAAAACTCTGAAAAACAAGACGGTGAGATGCAGCTCACCGATCATCTTGAGGAACTTCGCAAACGTCTTATTGCTGTATTCATAGCCGTTGCCGTGGCTACGCTTGGATCCTACTATTTTGCCGAGGATCTCTTTCGTTTGCTCATGGCCCCTCTGCTTAATGTTATGCCGGCTGATAGTGGCTTGATCTTTACCAGCCTGACGGAAACCTTTTTCACCTACCTAAAAATTTCACTCCTGGCCGGTTTCTTCATCGCTTCGCCGGTTGTCATCTACCAGATTTGGAGATTTTCGGCTCCGGGGCTCTACGCTAAAGAAAAACGTTATGTTTTTCCCTTTGTTTTCTTTGCCACCATCTTTTTTGTCGGCGGGGCCATGTTTGGCTATTTTGTCGTTTTTCCATTTGGTTTCAAATTTTTTATGGGTTTTGCCTCTGACTTCATAACCCCGATGCCAACGGTTAAAGAGTATTTCTCTTTCTCCGTGCGTCTCCTGTTTGCTTTTGGGGTTGTCTTTGAATTGCCGGTGGTGACCGCTTTCCTGGCCCTGTTCGGCTTGGTTACTGCCCCGATGTTGGCTAACAAACGTAAATTTGCAGTTCTTGGGTCCTTTGTTGTGGCCGCCATTTTAACCCCGCCCGACGTTGTGAGCCAAATGATGATGGCCGGTCCGATTATAATACTATACGAAATGAGTATTATTGTTGCTCGTATCTGTGGTCGTAAGAAAAAGGCTGACGACGAGGAAGATTGATTGTTATAAAATGAATATTCTTCCACTTTATGACGGCCTGCCTAAAGCCCGCCAATTACGTCAGTTGTTGACAGCCTTGAGTAATGGTGAACTGGCAATAATTCCGACCGATACCAACTATGCGGCGGTCTGCTCTTTGGGCAGTAAAAAGGGGATTAAACGTCTTTATGCCCTGGAAACTGGCCGCCATGAAAAAAAAATCACTCTTTTGTGCGCTGATTTAAAAGATATTAGTCTCTATGCCGATGTCAGCAACCCTGCATATCGGTTGATGAAGAGCCTGCTTCCCGGACCCTACACATTTATCCTGCCGGCGTCTCGTTTAGTCCCTAAAATGGTGCTGACTAAGCGCCGTACAGTCGGTGTTCGGTCTCCAGATCACGCTGCCAGTCTGACTATTCCGGCTGAACTTGGTACTGCACTGCTTGCTGTGAGCGTTAAGGATATCGCAACTGATGGAGAATGTTCGATCCTATCTTTGGAGAGTGCCCTGCAAAATCAAGTTAGTTATCTGCTTGATGCCGGGAATATTGATTCAGAATCTTCTACGATTCTAGATATGACCGGTAGTGAGTATGAAGTCATACGTCAAGGTAAAGGAAAAATCTGATAGCTTCGTAAAATGTCCAGCGGCTTCGTTCTGCTTCAACCTTCGTCACTGCGACGTACTATCGTACGCCTCATTCCTTAGGTTTCGCACGCCTCGCCTCTGAACATTTTACTTTGCTATGTAGAATTTTATTTTTTATGGATTGGTTAAGCTGAAAAAATTGTAAAGGTTGACGAAAGCCGGAATGATTTGCTAAGTAGACTTTGACTCTATTAATATTTATCAAGGATATACGGTTATGAGCAGATTAATTAAAACACTGGTGCTTATTGTTATCATTTTTGGTGGCGCGGCTCTGATTGCAGCAAGCTACTATTTTGGTCCGGTTATAGAGGCCAACCAGCGTGGCGTTGTCATGACGGGTAGTGCCGACCAAGGAGAAAATTTAACTATTTTAGCTCCTGGAAAGCACTATTGGTTTATTTCAGGATACAACCCGATTTCGACGACTTTGACCTGTATTGAAATTAGTGAAAAGGAGCTTTCTTTAGGCAAGGATGAGTCAGGGTTGTTATTGACAAGTAAAGATGGTGATACAATCAAAGCCGAACTTGTGGCCTGGTATCGTGTGGTTCCAGCTCAAGCCGGACTTCGTCTGGCGGCCTTGGGTGATAGTGATGTAGATAAAATGGTGACCGAGATTATTACGACAAGTGCTCGGGAGCAAGCCGCATACCACGATGCCGGAACTTTCTTTGACGGTAAGGTTCAGACCGACTATCTTGAAGCAGTTAAAAATGATATCAATCAACAGTTGGCAACCAGAGGTTTGGAACTGACGATTTTTAAATGTAACAAATTTAATTTTTCAGACAATTTGTTGAAAAAATTTGCCGAGATTAAGAAAGCTGAAGAAACAATTGAAATCAATAAAGTCAAGGTGAAAGCGGCGACGGTGGCAGCCCAAGAGACGGAAGAGGCTGCAAAGGGTCGTAAAATGGCGGCATTGCAAGAGGCTCAAGCTCGTAGAGAGAGTGTTATCATGGCTTCCGAGGCCCAGATAATCGCAGCTAAAAATTGGGTGACGGCGGAAAAGATAAAAGCAGAAGTGATGTTGGTGCGAAGTCAGACCAAGGCGAAAGCGATGCAGATTGAAGCGGCGGCAAAAGTTTTTTCCGGTCCGGAAGGCGAACGCTTCTTACGTTATCGTATTGCCGATTCACTGGCTGATGCATGGTCGCAACGTAATCAACTCAACCCGGCTTCCGGGGATATGGGCTTGGACGGTATCGCCGCAGGTATCACTTCACTTTCCAATCCATCAAGAGAAGTTCCCTCGAAATAGTAAGTAACTATTTTAAAAGTAAAAAGAGGTGAAGCAGAGTTACTAATCTGCTTCACCTCTTTTTTTGTTGAATCAATGACCAACCCTGTGGAAGATATCCTATTTACTTAGTCACATTATCGTTTGTCTCAAATTCCGCCAGGATTTGATCCAGACTCTCATCATCTTCCAAATCAAGTTCTAACTCTATCGTATCTTCATCAGAGTTTTCAGATGGAATGCTAAGATTGATATCACTTTCCAAATCATCTGCTGAAAATTCAAATTGAATATCATCTTCCAGCTGATTTTTAATCTCCGATTTATTGTCACCATCGAACAAGATAAATTCAGATTCCTTATCTAGTTCTTCAATGGGGGTGTCCATCTGGTTTCGTTCCAGCCCTTCTAAAGAGTCTGGAATATCATTTGTTTGAACTGCTCCAAGTTCATTTGTAACAGGTAAATCCAGTTCAACCTCAGATGAATTATCCATATCCAGTTTCCCGCGAGGTTGTATGTTACCCATACTGCCAAGGGCGCCAAGCTCTGAAGATGTATCCTCGGATAAACCTGCGGTATTCTGAGGCTTCCCGTGAGACGGTAACGTTTGTGAGGTGGGCGGCTGGTTCAGGCTGGACGATGAAGAAAAATCAGTTCCAAGAGAAGATGGTTCTGTGAACGCCGGAGTGCGGTCAACAATTTTTTCCGGTTTATCTTCCATCTCAGATTTTTCTTTATTCTTAAGTTCACCACCCATTTCGGTGAAAAGGGTCGGTTTGCCCATCTTTAGATTGAGAGCTTTACGGCTGTCATCCAGGGGCTCGCCACATTTTTTACATTCTCGCAGGTAGTCAAAACTGGTATATCCACACTTAGGACACTTCACAAAAACCTCCTGATTCGGTTATGAAATACCGAAAAATATTATTTATACAAATTCAGGGCAGACAATCAAGATCTCCTTCGGATAATCAGGTTGTATCCCTAAAATCTGCTAAATTTATCACTGTAAGGTTCTTCACTGCTTACGCTGAAGAGTTACAATTTGATGCACTCGTAAAAAGTAACGGGATGGCTAAGTTAAAATTTCGATAGACAACAACGCAGGATATCGGAACTTTTTACGACGCCATCACAAATTACCTTTTAAAAATTGCACTAAGGTCAGGGCAGAAACTACAGCAGTTTCAAGGCGCATAATCCGTCTGCCTAAACTACATAACATATAGTTGCGTGAGCGCAGGAAATCAATCTCATTTTTACTGAAACCACCCTCAGGGCCCAGAACCAGTCTCGTAGCAACAATTTTATCCAGTCCCAACTCTTTAATTGGTATTGCATCATGGGCTGGCGGATGAAAAACAATCCGGTCAACTGGGGAAGTCTTATTGTTAAGGCTCTCCTCCAGATCAACAAGTACTGTCGGTCGGTTAATTTTCAGTCGATACGGATTGCCGGATTGTTTGAGGCTGGCAATCGCAATGTGCTGCCAATGTTGGCGTTTTTTTTCAATCTTTTCATCAGAATCAATACGCACAATCGTTCTTGAGGTCAGCAATGGAGTAAATTCTGTAACTCCGAGTTCAACCGCCTTTTGGATAATAGAGTCCAGTTTACCACTTTTGGGCAAGGCGACCAGTAGTTGTAAGGGCAAAGGTTGCGGGAGAGTTTCAGATTTTATAATCTCTACCTGCAACTCTTTTTTCAGATTGTCAACTGCCGTAATCTTGCCCTGATAAGATGTTCCCCGGCCATCAAGAAAATTGATGCAATCACCAATCCTTCGACGTAATACTTTTATTTGATGCCGAAATTCATCTCCCGTAAAAACCGCCTTGCGGCGATCAATAGATTCAGTATAAGCAAACTTCGACATTTTCAGCAAGCTATTTTTGTGCCGGAAAAAATATTTTTATTTCCGATTCCGTTGGATTAACTTGTTTAAGCTACTTGATTCGGCCAAATAGATCGAATTCATGACAGTCGTGAATTTCGACATCGACGATTGTCCCAGGTTCAGCGTCACCTTCAGTAATATAGGTCAAACCATCAATTTCCGGGGCCTGGAAAGCGGTTCTTCCCTGGAGAAGAAGGTCACTCTCCTGACTGAGTCCTTCAATCAACACTTTTCTGGTTCGGCCAATCTCAGCCCGCAAACGTTTTTCAGTGAAGCCCTGTTGGATATCCAGTATAGTCTGCAGACGTTCTTCTTTCAAGTCTTGCGGAATTTGCCGGGGAAATTTGGCAGCTCGACTGCCATCTTCCGGCCAATAAGCAAAGGCGCCAAGATAATCAAAAAAACCTTCCCCGATAAAATCAACCAACTTTTTGAAATCTTCTTCACTCTCTCCGGGAAAACCGACTATCACCGTACTGCGCAAGTAAATGTCGGGAACTTGGTTTTTTATGTTTTCCAAAGTTTGACGAATATCTAAAGCGCGATCATGGCGGCCCATTGCCGTTAAGATGGGGTCACTAATGTGTTGGATCGGGATATCAATATAGTTGCAAATCTTGCTCTCCTGGGCTATCAGTTCAACCAATTCAGTCGATATCCGATGGGGATAGGCGTAGAGCAGTCGCAGGCGACCCATTGAAGGTATCTCGATTAAAGCTTTGAGTAGATCGCTAAGCTGGTTTTTTTCGACAAGATCGTTACCGTAGGCGGTAATATCCTGGGCGACCAGGTTTATCTCCCGAACCCCAGCTGTTATCATCTGCTGAGCTTGAGCAACTAAAACCTCAAGTGGGGCGCTTTGTTGCGGCCCTTTGATGCTCGGAATCATGCAGTATGAACAGCGGTTATCACAGCCTTCAGCTATTTTAAGATAGCTATAGGCCAATGGCGGGGAGATTTGTTGCGGGACAGCGTGGAGTTCGCTGTAGTTTAAGGGGCCGATTTCATAATTGGTTTTATCCGGGACGGGATTGTGTAAAAAACTCTTGATAGCGGTGGGTATTTTATGAAAATCAGCCGTTCCGAAAAGCAGATCAATTTCGGGAATCTCTTGTCCGATTGCGGCTCCGTATCTTTGCGGCAGACACCCGGTAACCACCAGAAGACGGCAGCAACCGCTCTCTTTAAATCCGGCCAGATATAAAATAGTCTCGACCGCTTCCTCGACCGCCGGTTGAATGAAGGCACAAGTATTAACAATAATTACTTCAGCCTCATCTGGCTCGGCCAGCAGTTGAAAATTTTCCTTTAAAAGAAGGTAGACAAGTTTCTCTGCATCAACTTCATTTTTGGGGCAACCCAGATTGATAACGGCGATTTTCAACATTAGTAATTATTCAGGCACAAAGGCACTCTGTACCTCCTTGGCCTTTTTAGTGCCTTACAGGTCATTTTCTTGTTTTTCTTAACAAGAAAATGTTCTGATAAGAGCACTTATTTGCGGGCCTTGCAGTAATTTTGGGGTTACATGAGTAATTCCCGCATTAGGGAACTTTAACAGTGTCAATCCAATTATTATCATCAGGTTTGGTACCGTATTGAATCCCGGTTATTTCATCAAAAAGTTTTTGTGAAATTTCGCCGACTGCACTGTTGTTGATGACAACGTTGCTCTCTTTATATTGAATGGAGCCGACCGGTGAAATGACGGCGGCGGTTCCGGTGCCGAACATCTCTTGTAATTGGCCATTGTCGGCGGCCTGCATGACTTCATCAATACTGATCTGTTTTTCAGTTATCGGGATATTCCACTTTTTAAGGATCTTAATTGTAGAATCTCTAGTCATACCCGGCAGAATGCTGCCGTTTAACGGAGGTGTGATGACCTCGCCGTCGATTTTGACCATGATATTCATGGTGCCGACCTCTTCCAACCATTTCAATTCGTGAGCATCGAGCCAGAGAACCTGGGTAAAGCCTTTTTTTTGGGCATTTACAGCTGCCAGCAGGCTGGCGGCATAGTTGCCGGGGGTTTTGATTTCGCCGATGCCGCCGCGAACGGCCCGCACATATTTATCTTCAACCATGATTTTTACCGGATTAAAACCTTCGGCATAGTAGGCCCCGACCGGCGAGAGAATAATCATCAGTTTATAGGTATGCGAAGGGCGAACGCCAAGAAATTCATCGGTGGCAAAAATAAAAGGCCGGATATAGAGGGCCGTTCCATGGGCTGAAGGCACCCATTGATTATCAACTTCAAGAAGTTTTTCTAAACCGGCAAAAAGCTCTTCAACATCAACTTCAGGAATACAAACTCTCCTGGCTGAATCATTAAAACGGCGAAAATGATCACGAGCCCGGAAGATGTTGATATTACCGTCGTTGGCCCGAAAAGCTTTCATCCCTTCAAATATCGCCTGGCCGTAGTGGAGAGCCATCATCGACGGGTCAATTTGAATGGGGCCATAAGGTTCAATCCGGGTACCGTGCCAGCCCTTTTCCAGGTTATAATCCATGACCAACATGTGATCACTGAAATGAACCCCGAAACCAAGCTCGTCGGTAGATGGAATACTTTTACGATTTTTACATAGATTGATAGCTATATCCGCCATTTTTTTATCCTTTCTTATAGATTATTGGTAACTATCGAAATCGAAATAAGCCAGCTTCATTCATCAGCCGTCATAACTATTCGATGTTTAAGCAGATCCATCTCTTTAATGGTCGCCTGAACCGTCAGGCGATCACCAAAAAGTCCAACTAATTCAACCCCGCCTTCATCTAGAGGAGTGATGAGCGAGACATCTTCCATCAGAAGTTTTTCGCCGCCCGCCTGGTCAAGCAGGTAAGCATTTGATTGACACATAATATTGACTCCGTTACAGGTGAAACATTCTAATAAACTTTCATGCAGAAAGGTCATTATTTTAAATTTATTGCAGTAAAATTTGTGTTGATTTGTGTTCATTTGTGGTTAAAAAAATGGAACCACAAATGAACACAAATTAACACAAATAAAAGCAACCTGAATAGTTACTGTTTTCTTTAACACATGGGGTCACTTTAGTGCAAGTCTTGAGGTGTAACAATTAAATATTTATTATTGTAGTGTTTGAAGTTGACACTATCGCCATAATCAAATAGAACAGCCTCTTTGTTATAGTTTTAACAACAATTAACGCTAAGAATGGAGAGACGGGTTTAAAAGATGGGATTAGTCGTACAAAAATATGGTGGAACCTCAGTCGGTTCAGTTGAACGGATTAAAAATGTGGCCCGGCGGGCGGTGGCCACGAAAAAAAGTGGTAACCAGGTTGTAGTCGTACTTTCAGCTATGTCCGGCGAAACTGATCGCTTGATTAATTTGGCTAATGAGATAGATCCTGAGCATAATCGCCGCGAACATGATGTCCTGGTCTCTTCAGGAGAGCAGGTTACCGTAGCCTTGTTAGCAATGGCAGTAGAGACTTTGGGTGAAAAGGCGATCTCTTATTTAGGCTCTCAGATCATAATCAGAACCGATAATGATCACAGCCGAGCCCGGATCATGGATATTGATGGCAGCCGAATTAAAAAGGCCTTGGACAATAATCATATTGTTGTGGTTGCCGGTTTTCAGGGAGTTGATGCGTCTGGAAATATTACAACTTTGGGTCGAGGCGGTTCGGATACCAGTGCTGTGGCTGTGGCTACGGCCTTATCGGCTGATGTTTGTGAAATCTATACTGATGTTGATGGAATCTATACAACCGATCCCAACATCTGTAATGAGGCTCGCAAACTGGATCGAATCTCTTACGATGAGATGCTTGAACTGGCCAGTCTTGGGGCCAAAGTTTTACAGATTCGCTCAGTTGAATTTGCCCAAAAATTTGGCATGCCGATTCACGTTCGTTCGAGTTTTACTGATTGTCAAGGAACTATTGTCTGCAAGGAGGAAGAGGGTATGGAAAAAGCCATCGTTTCCGGTGTCGCATATAACAAAAATGAAGCTAAAGTTACAATTTGCGGAATTCCTGACCGACCCGGAGTCGCAGCTTCTATCTTTTCCGCGATATCAGCTCAAGGAATTGTTGTTGATATGATTATCCAGAATATCTCGGATGAAGGGCTGACCGATTTAACCTTTACCGTGCCGAAACTTGATTACGAGCATGCTCTAACGGCATTGCAAAATATTAATCAGGAGATCGGTGCCCGGAACATTAATGGTGATAAAAATATCGCCAAGGTCTCAATTGTCGGAATCGGTATGCGAACCCATGCTGATGTTGCTACCCGTATGTTTACAACGTTGGCTCGGGAAAATATTAATATCATGATGATCAGTACCTCTGAGATCAAGGTCTCTTGTGTAATTGCGGAAAAATATACGGAATTGGCCGTACGGGTTTTACATCAGGAGTTTGAACTCGCCAACGAGACCAAAATCGAGAATTGATGGCGTCGCAAAAAGTCCGATCTCCTGCGTCGTCGTGATTTTTCAGACACTCGACATACTACTTGTATGGTCTCGCGCCTGAAAAATCACGACTCCTTGTATATCGAAATTTTTGCTTAGCCATCCTATGACTTTTACAGTGTTAATAACTGAAAAATTTTTGTGGCAATATTATGATAAAAATATACGATACAACCCTTCGGGACGGAACTCAGGCTGAAGATATCTCTTTATTAGCTGACGACAAGGTGCGGATTGCCCGGCGTCTGGATGCTTTTGGTATTCACTATATCGAAGGCGGTTGGCCGGGTTCAAATCCCAAAGATTTCAGCTTTTTTAACAAGATTAAAGAGGTCGTGCTCAAACACGCCAAAGTGACAGCTTTCGGCAGTACCCGGAAATTGGAAAACCAGGCAGAACACGATCCCAATCTTAAAGCAATTGTTGAATCTGGTGTTCAAGTGGCCACCATCTTTGGTAAATCCTGGGATTTTCATGTTCTTAACGCCTTGCATATCACGCTGCCGGAAAACCTGACTCTTATTGAAGACTCTCTGGCTTTCTTGAACCAGCGTATGGAAGAAGTCTTTTATGATGCCGAACATTTTTTTGACGGTTTTAAAAACAATCGCGATTATGCTCTGGCAACCCTGAAAGCAGCCCGACAGGGTGGGGCGCAATGCCTGGTTCTCTGTGACACCAACGGCGGTACTCTGCCGGATGAATTGACCACAATCATTGATGTTGTCCGTCAGGAACTTGGAGAAGATACCTCTTTAGGAATCCATGTTCACAACGATTCCGAGACTGCTGTTGCCAGTTCGCTCCTGGCCGTACGTCACGGTATAACGCAAGTTCAGGGAACCATCAACGGTTTCGGTGAACGTTGTGGTAATGCCAATTTGACCTCGATCATTCCCAACCTGCAAATCAAGATGGGATACAATATTGTTAATCCGGAAAAATTAAATCAACTTGCTTCACTCTCACGTTATGTCGATGAGATTGCCAATCAGCGCCACAGCCGCCACCTGCCATTTGTCGGCCGCAGCGCCTTTGCCCATAAAGGCGGCATCCATGTCAGTGCTGTCCAGAAAGATCCCCAAACCTACGAACATATAGATCCTGAATGGGTTGGCAATAAGCGACGGGTACTGGTTTCCGATCTTTCCGGCCGTAGCAATATTATTTATAAGGCTAAGGAGTATGGTCTCGATTTAGACTCTAAAGAAGAGACCGATGCGGTCTTGAAACGAATCAAGGATCTTGAAGAGAAAGGTTTTCAATTTGAAGGTGCGGAAGCCTCATTTGAACTTCTGGTTAAAAAAACGACCGGCAGTTATAAACCGATTTTCAACTTCATGGGATTTCGGGTCATGGTTAACAAATTCCGGCATGACCGCCCGCCCTTGACCGAAGCAACCGTAATGATCGAAGTCGGCGGCGTTATTGAACATACGGCTTCGGTCGGTGAGGGGCCGGTCGACGCTTTGAATAAAGCTTTACGAAAAGCTTTGGAAAAATTTTACCCGGATCTGAAAAACGTCAAATTGGAAGACTATAAGGTTAGAATACTTTCGTCCGATAAAGGGACGAGTTCGGTTACCCGGGTTCTGATTGAATCAAAAGATGATCAGGGCAATAAATGGGGAACGGTGGGTGTCTCAACCAATATCATAGAAGCCAGTTGGCAGGCCTTACTTGATGGAATCGAATATAAATATATGCGAAAAGGGGGGCAAATAAGTGCGACATCAAACAGCCATCCTGACGATTAGTGATCGTGGTTCCCGTGGTGAACGTCAAGATTTAAGCGGGCCCGCTTTGCGGGAGCGACTAGAGTTGGAAAATGTTTTTGACGTAGTCGCAGAAAAGATTGTCAGCGATGAACCTGATGAGATCAAAGTAGCACTTACCAAGTGGTGCGACAGCGGTGAGATTTCGTTGATTTTGACCACCGGCGGCACCGGTTTTTCACCCCGTGATCTGGCCCCGGAAGCAACCATGGCGATAATTGAGCGCCCGGCACCCGGGTTTGCCGAAGTAATGCGTTTTGAAAGTCTCAAGATTACCCCCCATGCCATGATCTCACGAGCCGTAGCCGGGATTCGCGGCACCACCCTTATCGTCAATTTCCCCGGCAGCCCGAAAGCCGCCAGAGAGTGCCTAGGCTTTATTTTACCGGCCCTGCCGCACGCCCTCGAAAAACTGGCCGGCGATCCTTCCGATTGCGGCTCGTAAAAGAGCGGAGTTTTTAAGTCCCTGGAAGCCGTCCGGAATATTATGACCACGGCACGACCGCATAATGGTTAGGTAAGATGTCCCTAAACGATATACCTCTGGTTAACATTCTGGTCGGAATCTTGAAATTGGTTGAGGATATCATTTACCAAGGTGTGGCAATCGGAGATCAGTTCAAAACTCCGCCAAAACTGTATTAAAACCCGAATAGCATATTATATAGAAATGTATATAGCGTTAATATGCTGATTTTTTCTGTTTAAACAATTCGTTGGAAAACCTCAGAGTAAAATACTGGTCATTCTTATGCATCCCCACCTGTTTTTTTATCATGCCTTTTCAATTCACAGAAATTAGAGTTACGTCTGACATCTCATCAACGATGAAAAACCTACACTACTCCTTTCCCTTTAATTTAAAATTTTATTTCCATCCTTGATTATGGTGTCAATAAATGCTACCATAGTCTATATGAAAGCAAAACACAGGAAGACATTAACGGCCATTTTCGTCAGACCTACCAAGGCAAATATCAAATTCAGCGATATTGAAGGGCTTGTTATGGCGCTTGGCGGTGAAGTGCGTGAGGGCGACGGTTCTCGTGTGGCCATGGAACTTTTCGGCAAAAGAGAATACGCTCATAGGCCGCATCCGGGGAAAGAAGCAAAGAAATATATAGTTGAAAAAATCCGTGAATGGTTAACAAGTCTGGAGGTGACACCATGAACAGTATGACCCATAAGGGATATTTTGCAAAAATTAGCTTTGACGAACGGGACAATATCTTTTGGGGCAAAGTTGTTGGCATAAAGGACAGCATTACTTTTGAAGGTGAAACCGTCATCCAACTCACAAAAGATTTCCACAACGCCATCGATCATTACCTTGCCGACTGCAAACAAGAGGGACACCTCCCGGAAAAACCGTATTCCGGTAAGCTGACTCTGCGTGTGCCTCCCGGTATTCATGCCGAAATAGCCTCCGCTGCTGCCAACGCTGGAAAAAGTCTTAACAAGTGGGTGACTGACACCTTGTATCAGGTTGTACATTCTCCTTGATTATGTATTTTCGAGGTAACTAAAAAGGGTAATACGGCTGTTCCAACCAAAAGCATACAGCCCGACCGCAAATAGCCGCCCGTTTTTTTTGTTCGAACATTTCGGCGCGGCGGCTGATGCAGGTCGTTCTGTGCCGCATGCCCTCGAAAAACTGGCCAGCGATCCTTCCGATTGCGGTTCATAGAGAGATAGGATTAGCCACGAAAAACACACGAAAGATCACAAAAGAATTTTCGTGGCTAATGCATGAGGGCTAAATTGTTTATTTTTACTTTCGCCACGTTAGAAGATCTTCCCGATATCCTGGCGATAGAGCGGGACTCTTTCAAAGCTCCTTGGAGCAAAGAAAGTCTTTCCAGCGAGCTTGCCGATCCACTCTCCAGCATTATCATCGCAAAATCTTCCAGCAGCTTATATCCTTGCGGCTATATCTGCTACAAGATAATACCGCCTGAAGCTGAACTCTTAAGGATTGCTGTCAGATCTGAATGCCGCCAGCAGGGTTGCGCTCAGGCTCTGCTCAGTGAAATGATCAGACTTGTGCAATTGCGAGAGGTGACAACTATCTATCTCGAAGTTTCTGAAATAAACCGGGCTGCTATTAATCTTTATGAAAAATCGGGGTTTTCAGTCGCCGGAAGCCGTCCGGGATATTATGACCACGGCACAACGGCAGCGTTGCTTTTTTGTGTCACCGGATTATCTGTAGGGGACTGAATTTTTCTCTATTTTTCTGCAATTTTTCTATTTTCATGGTAAAAGACTTGTTTTAAGTTTTGAGTGATTACTTCCGAAGTTATTCAAATTCATTTCTCTTGAAACATTCTGTAAGTTGAGGGTTGGAGGTAGCGTAAACTGAAATGGATAGTACATCTCTACTGATTTGGGGAATGTTATTCGGGGCAATCGGTCTCGGATTTTTTACCTATGGAAAAAAGCAAAGGGCAGTAGTCCCGCTAGCTGTTGGTGTTGCTTTATTTGTTATCCCTTATGTTATTCCGAATGTCTGGATGCTGGTGGTTGCAGGTGTCGTTTTAGTGGCGATACCATATTTTGTGAGAATCTAAAAATGGGAGCCTTAAAAATTGTTGCAGGAAAAGTTAAAGTTGACCGCAATAAATGTAATAATTGCGGAGTCTGCATTAGAGCAGAGTGTAATTTTAATGCAGTAAGTTGTGAAAAACAGGGGTTTAAAGTTTTTATTGGTGGAAAATGGGGCAGGAATGTGCGGCGGGGAGATATGCTGCCGGGAATATACTCTAAAAATGAAGCTTTATCCATAATTGAAAAAGCTATTTTATTTTTTGGCGATAATGCAAATACCAAAGAGCGTTTTGGCGATATGATTGATCGAATTGGTGCTGATGATGTCATCAATCAATTGCTGCATTCGGAAAAAGTTACAGGATGGCTAAGTAAAAATAATTGACATTTCCTTTTAACTCAATTAAGAGAATCATTTCACATGTCGATATAACAATGGTTTTGTTTTTCGATGTTACGATAATCAATGCCATTTTTAATTGCTAGATCGTTCAAATTTTGTCTACACGGTACTATACGAAATCATAATCATCCTGAGGTGTTTTTAAGGTGTTACAAAAAGAGAGTAAAATAGGCGCGGCTATGATCGTCGGGTCGGGGATTGCTGGTATTCAGGCCTCCCTTGATCTCGTAAATTCAGGCACAAAAGTCTATCTGGTTGAAGAAGATATCAGTATCGGCGGGGTTATGGCGCAGCTTGA
>JAGGWR010000271.1 GCA_021163445.1 Candidatus Tharpella aukensis | reverse complement strand
GTCTCCGTTCTCGGACAGCCTCTTAGGATGAGTAGATGCCGTTTTTGTCGCCGCCGACTTTGGCGGGCTCGAAGATTTTAGTTTATAAGCGGTGGCGCGATAAAAGAAAAATGTCAGAGAGATCAGGGCCGCTGCGACAAAAGAACGTCCGACTTCAGCGGTTGCCAGCGTAAGGTCGAAATCGTGGGTGATAGTGAAGAGAAAAGTGAAAGGCAGAAAAATCAGCATCAGGTAACCAAGTTCGCGGCGCAGCCAGCGGACGTTAGCTGCGGGTGCCTTGAAATGAGCAATGGCAACTCCGGTGGGGTCGCAGAATTCACGCAGGAAAGATAAACCAAAATAGTGCAATGCGGTAACTAATAGTGCGTAGGAGAGGGCATTTGTAAAGGTCGTGGTTTGGCTTGAGACGCTTAATATCCAACCAATCACGCTCAGCAGTAACGGTCCGGGTGCCGCCAGTAACAGGGTCAAGCCGAGACCGCGAAAAGTAATCGAAATATTGTCTTTGGAAAGTTTGTTGACATTGGTTCCGGACTTTTCGAGTCGGTGATGAATAGATTTTCTTTTCCAGGTTAAAAGCGTCACAACCAGCAATCCCAACATTAGAAGCGATAAGTGGGTTGTCCGGTCGCCAAGGGCTGTGGCAAACTCATGCCAGAGGGCGGGCGCTACCAACCAGGTAAGCTGGCTTGGCATCTTCAGGAGTTGGGCCGGGTCAGGCAGTTTGCCGCTGCGTACCCAAAACAGGCGTTGATTAATATATGTATTATAGTTTTGAATGGTTGTTTGCAGAGTGTGTTCGTTGAATTTCAGATCACTGAGAGCGTCCAGATAGGAACGGTTGAGATTAACCAACTGTTCAAGCAGGTTTTGTCGGTTGACGGTTAGCTTGCTCAGGTCATTGCGAATTTGTCCGGCTTCCACCTGATCGATTGAGGCTGTCAGCTGGTCGAGATAAGCGGTGACATCTCGGGATTGTTTGTACTCATCACTGTAGCGAAGTTGTTGCAAGCCAACTTCAATCAGCTTGTTGGCTCGGGCTCTTCCCCGTTTGCGAAATAGAGCGAGAGCCGGTAAATTACGTTGCTGTTCTACCAGCATCTGTCCCGACACCAGTCAGAACCCCCCGATGTCGAGTTTTTTTCGAACTTGTAGAAATTGACTTTTAATCAGCTCATTTTCTTGTATGGCGAAATTGTTCTTGCGCGTGATTTGTTTGAATTTTTCGGTTAATTGGCTGATCTTATTGCTTAGATCCGCATTCATCTGAGCCAATTTTTTAATCAGTGGATGTTTTTTGTCAAGTTCTCCCTGGATCTTTTGCGCATCGGTTTGGCTCTTTTTTCGCCTCAATATAACGTAATTGATCGATTGTTTTCTGTATGTAATTGACAGTCTCTTTCACCTCTTTAACGTCAACCTCGTTTTGGGCTCGAGCGGCGTGAAAAAGGTCTTTACGCATGGGCAGGCTAAGCAACTCTTTGTCAAGCATCCTGATCTTGGAACGTAGGGCTAACTGTCGGGCTTGCAGCATCCAGTTAGTGGCTTCCGTTAACAGCGGCAGCTCGTCATCGAATGTAATCTTTAATAATCGAGCGGTGACCTCCTCCTGGCTGTTTTCCGTTACTAACAACTGTTGCCGTACTGCATTCGGTCTTGCCGCCACCAGCAGTAATTGTTGTTCGACATCCGAGAGTTTTGCGGTTACTGCGGCCAGGTTTGCTCTCTCGGTAAAGAGCCGTTGTTCAAGTTCTGCCAGGGGGAGTTGTAGCAGCGCACTATCTTCAGCTATGTCCGATAGTCTGGAAGCTTTAGTTTTGGCTTGGCGTCGGGCCAGAATTTCTCTGATCCGTGCGGCCTGTTCCGGGTCATTCTGGCGAGAACTGATGAAAGATTGGCTTGTCTCATTATAGAAACGCACCATCTCCAGATAGTTCAGGGTTTTTCGATAATGGGTAAGTAATTTGGTTCTGGTTGCATCATCCAGGTTTTTGTTGAGCTCAGCATCTTTAATTTTGGAATCAAGCGTTTCCCGGGAAACCGGAATCATTGTACTGTAGATATCAAGGGCGGGGTCGGCGGCGGCATAAACGTTGTTTAGAGCTATCAATGTGAAAAATATAAATGATAGTAACAGCAGGAATGGATGATTTTTTATTTTAGCAATTGATTTTCGCAAGATATAGAACCTCAATTGTTGGGGGCCGGGTATCTTGAGCAATTATTCAGTGCAAGTAGACAGGTACCGGATGTTGATGGCTTTGCGGGTTAGCTGGAAAAGTTACAAAAAGTTTTTTTCTCGCATAACCTCCTAGAAAGCTACCTTAAAATATTATCTTTGTAAAGAAAAAAGGGAGTCAGGTCGGGGTCGGGCCACGCTAACCATTATTTTACCTCTCGCATACTATGGCAAAAAAGGTGTTCAGAAAGTGGTAACGGAAGCTTTTTGAGCAAGAAAAGTTGACAAGAAAGTATTATTATTGTACAATTGTCTAAACAGTATAGTCGTGGAGATCAAAATGGACATAGTGATTGATACATCAGCTTTAATTGCTGTTATTGTTGCCGAACCTGAACGTAATAGAATTGTTGAATTAACCACCAACAATACACTTATCGGTCCGGGCTCTATTTCCTGGGAAATCGGCAATGCTTTCTCGGCTATGTTCAAGCGCAAACGTTTGAGTTTAGATGAAGCACGAAAGGGGCTTTCAATTTTTGCTAGCATTCCTCTGCGCTATATAGAGCCGGACTTTGTTAAAGCTGTAACAATTTCTGAACAAACTAATCTTTATGCGTACGATGCTTACTTCATAGATTGTGCTATCAGGCAAAAAGCGCCCTTATTAACTCTGGATCGAAAGCTTAAAATAGCTGCGGGGAGTTTAAACATTAGAACATTGGAGGTGTAAATATGCAGGTCTATACATACTCAGAAGCTCGACAAAAACTGGCCACGGTTCTTGAACAGGCTGAACATTCCGGAAAAGTATTAATTCGAAGAAAAGACGGTCGAACTTTTGCTTTAATCCCGGAAAAAATAGCATTTTCACCTTTAGATGTTCCATCAATTAAAGCGAAAATCACATCTAGTGAAATTGTAGATATAATTCGCGAAGGCAGGGAACGTTGAACAAGAATGGGGGCGGCCAGGGCGGTGGCTTTGATGCCTGTCGTAATTCACACTATAAAACCCAAAAAGAGGTAGCTAAGATTATGGGTTTATCTCAATCAGTCTTGTCAGAACTCGAGAGAAGGCTAAACATCACCATAAGTGTCATGCAACGGTATATAAGCCTTGGGCGGTAAATTGGTAATAAAAGCGGTGTTTCAAGAGGATAGCGAAGAATTACTTGCATAGCCCCAACTGCGTACGTAAATCGGCGTAAGCGGTAAGTGTCGCTGTTCGGGAAGCCGGTGTCGGGCCACGTTAACCATTTTACCCCCAAGTAAATGAAGTATAGACTTGTCAAAAGATAACATATTTGTTATGGTGACTACCATGAACTGGCAAATCAAATATTACAACCAAAAACTCGAAGAACAAATTCTGAACCTGCCAGATGGTCTGCTGGCAAGATACTTACGACTAACAGATTTAATGCTCGAATTTGGTTCTAATCTTGGGCTACCACATACAAAGCCAATTGAAAGCAATCTTTTTGAATTACGGGTAAAAAGCAAAGAGGGAATAGCAAGGGTTTTCTTCTGCACAAAAATTGGCAAGAAAATTATCATGCTCCATTCATTTATCAAGAAATCCCAAAAAACACCAAAAAAAGAGCTTAAAATAGCCAAATCAAGAACGAGTGAGGTGATGGAAGATGAAACATTCTGAATTAAAAGAAAAAGCATTAAAAAACAAAACTGTACAAGTCATATATGATGCTTTGGAGCCTGAGTTTTCTTTACTTCGAGACCTATTAAATGCACGGCAAAAAACAGGCATAAGCCAAGCTGAAATAGCAGAACGTATGGGCACAAAAGCACCTGCAATCACTAGGTTGGAGTCGTCTTTAAGTAGCGGAAAACACTCGCCATCTATTGCTACTTTGAAAAAATATGCAGATGCTTTAGATTGCCACTTAGAAATCAGACTTATTGCAAATAATTAAGCCAGCAAGGCATAGCCATCGAAATTAAAATGAAAGAAGCCGCAAAGTCAGGGAAAGTGTCCGTTAGTAAATGGGTGGTTGGAATTATAGAGGAAAAAATACTAACTGAATGGCCTCAAGATATTGTCAAGTTGGCAGGCAGCTGGAAAGATGACTTTCCAACCATTGAGGAACTAAGGCTGAGTTCCAGTCAAGACAACCCGAGGGAGGCCCTCTAAATGGAGACAATATGGAAGAAATACGGTTTGACAATAGAGTAGCCATTGTAACCGGGGCAGGGGAAGGAATTGGAAAAGAGTATGCCATGGATCTTGCGAGACGGGGTGCCATGGTTGTGGTCAATGATATCGGTACACATCAAGAGAAGGGTAAATCAGCTGATCTTGTGGTTCAGAGTATTAAAGAGCTGGGCGGACAGGCGGTTGCAAATTATGATTCCGTAGCGACTATGGCAGGAGGCAGAAATATTGTTGATACGGCTATGGATTATTTCGGAAAGGTCGATATCCTGGTTTGCAATGCCGGTATTTTAAGAGACCGTACCTTTATGAAGATGACGGAACAAGAGTGGGATGATGTCATTTCTGTTCATTTAAAAGGTACTTTTTGTGTGACTCAACCGGCTGTAAAGGAGATGAAAGAGAACGGCTATGGCAGAATTGTTTTTACCGCATCGACTTCGGGGATGTACGGCAATTTCGGCCAATCCAATTACGGGGCGGCTAAAATGGGTGTCATCGGTATCATGAATACCTTAAAACTGGAAACCGCAAGGCTCAATATCAAGATCAATACGGTGGCACCCAATGCTGATACAGGCATGACAAAAGGCGTGTTCCCTGATGAAGTTGCCAAACGGATTAAGCCTGAATTTAACACCCCTCTTGTCACTTATCTGTGCTCTGAGAAAACCGGGAATCAGGCTCGGTCTTCACCATGAGCGCAGGCTGGTTCGCCCGTTCAGCCATGGTCTCCGGTAATGGTGCCTGTATCGGTGATGCCAAACGGCCCATTTATGCAGAAGAAGTCCGAGATCAGTTTGAGCAGATTAAAAGTCTTGAAGATGCAAAACCATATGAACACTGCGGGCTGATTTATGCTTTAGGACGGCCGCTTACCGGACGTTAAGTAAAATTGATGGTTGACTGAATGATCATCTCCGTCTTGGTGACGGCCTTGGTGTTGGTCTGCTGGGTCGGCCGATACTTGGTTGACTAGGCTTGCCCGGGCGATTAATATCAATGTCAACATCAACGTTAGTACGACCCCGATAACCCCACGATGGATAGGGGTCGTAATAACCTCCGTAATAGGTAGTCGTAGTGCATCCAGAAAGAAGAAAAATTATAACAATGAAAATTCCAGCGAGCAATAATTTAAATGATTTGTTCATGATTATTCCCCCGCCGCAGAAGTTTGTTGTGACCAGCGTTGGACAATTAAAAGTCCGCCAGCCGGATCCTTGATTAGTGCAGCACTGCCACCAATGGACAGGTCTCGGGGTTGCACCAGCACTTGACCACCTGATTTTTCCACCTGTTTTGAAATTAATACCGTATCGGCGACTCGTACTGTTGGGGTCCAGCGTACTTCCAGGTTTTCATCGGGAACCAAGCGAATTCCGGCTCGCCACTTCTCCTGCCATAAAAATCTGTAACCCTTTTTTCCTGCAATCGTACTGTAGTTTCCAAGTTCTTCGTAAAAAGCCACTGATGCATCTATATCTTTACTCCAGAGTTCGACCCATAACCACGCTCCCATGGGTGGGTCGACATCGGCTGGGTCACCACTAGATGAATGTAACAGTAATATTTGGGCTCCTTGGGGATCACTGACCAGTACACCCCGACCGCGGTTTTTCATGTCTACCGGCCCTTCATGAATAATACCTCCGGATTCTTGGACAAATGCAGCGGCCTGATCCACATCGGCTACCGAGAGTGACGTTAGCCAGCGGGCAAGATGATCCTTATTGTCTTTTGGCTGGATTTTAACGATGCCGCCAATGGCTTGACCATTATTCAAAATCACCGTATAGCGGCCTTGTTTCTTAAAAGACCAGCCGAAGAGTTCGCCATAGAATTTCTTGGCAGTTGCTACATCAGGAGTCAGCAGATCGTACCAGACAAATTTACCCTGATGATGGACTCCCGTAGCCGGAGAAGTGACGGGGGTTAATTCTAATTTGTGAGAACATCCGGTAAACAACGGAAATACGATTATAAGTATGATTAGTGTCCGGTACAATTTCATAAACGCTCCTTTTCGATGATTTACAACTAACTTGTTGTTCAGTTATAAATTAAAATGCCGGGAATGTCAATTAATCTAATTCGGCTTGTCCCATTATATTCACTGCGAAGCAAAGAGCGCCGCTGTCTGCTTCGAATTTTCGCAAAATTAGGGGTGTCTGAATAGTTTTGGGTATTTTTTTGCAAACATGTTCTTGACATGTAATGGATAGTTATTGCATTATCCTCGGACTAGAATAGTCAAGAGATGACCCATTAATGGGAGCGAAGCAAAATTCGCGGATTTTCAATGTAACTTAAGCAGAAAGCTCCTAATTTTGATGTATTTCAGTAAAATCTGGGGACATAACCTGATTCTCCGAAGGAAATCGGGATTGTGTCCCCTGAATTTACGGGTTAGCTGAATAATTACAAAATTTTTTTATTTCTTGTGACCAGTTTTCGGGAGTAAGCTACTAAGGGGAAAAGTGTGAAGAAGCCACATACAGCAAAAGATTTGATTCGTTTTTACAGTTACGGCCTTTTTATTGTGTTGCTGGGGTTTGCGGTTGCCTTTCAGTTTGTTGAGCCCGCACCGCCGACAAAGCTGACGCTTGCGGCTGGGGCTCCGGGTGGGGCCTATTTAGAGTTTGCTAAAGAGTATCAAATTCTTCTGGCCGAGGATGGTGTCTCTCTTGAGATTCTTGAGACTTCCGGGTCAATGGAGAATCTCTCGCTTTTGAACAGCGGCAAAGCTGATGCGGCACTTATGCAAAGTGGTATAGCAAGCTCTCGGGAATATCCGGAGCTGTTAGGTCTTGGCAGTCTCTATTTTGAACCGTTGTGGGTTTTTACACGTCAAGGCCTCTCTTTTACGAGGATATCGCAGATTTGCGGTAAAAAAGTAGTACTCGGTTCTGAAGGGAGCGGTACCCGCAAAGTGGTTCTGCAATTGCTTAAAGACAACGGGATTGAGGTCGGTAATCTTAATGAGGTTGAATTGACAGGCATGTCGGCGGTGGAGGCCATACAGCAAGGTTCGGTTGATGTTCTTTTTCTGGTTTCAGCAGTTACATCGTCGATGGTTAACTCCTTGTTGGAGAGCGATCACCTGACGTTGACAAATTTTGTGCGCTCAGATGCTTATGCCAGACGGTACAACTTTTTGTCTAAGGTAACTCTGTCCCAAGGGGTCGTGAACCTTGAAAAAAATATTCCGGCGCAAGATGTCGATTTGGTCGCCCCGGCTGCGACTATGGTCGTGCGGGAGAACCTCCATCCAGCTCTGGCCGGTTTATTGACTCAGGTGATTGCTCAGGTACACGGCAAGGGTTCTTTACTCAACAGCTATCGTCGTCAGTTTCCATCAGCTGAATATCTTGATTTTCCTTTAAGTGACGATGCCGACC
>JAGGWR010000138.1 GCA_021163445.1 Candidatus Tharpella aukensis | reverse complement strand
GAAGCTCTTGAGGAGATGCTTGGGCTGGTTGATACGGGTGACACCGGCATTGAAGGTGGCGGAGATTTCAGTCATATCGAAAAAATGCCGAATTTTGATCTGGTGCTGGTTGAGGGCGAAGACCATCTCAAAGATATTCTCAGCGGCGATTTTCAGGAGTGGCGGATATTCCTGCACCCCTACCAGAAAAAACTGGTTGAGTGGCAAACTAAAGGCCCTATGAATATTAATGGGGCGGCCGGTACCGGAAAAACTGTAGCGTTGATGCACCGGGCTGTTTATCTCGCTCGAAAGATCGAAAATTCTAAAGACCAGGTTTTACTCACAACATTTACTATCAATCTTTCTATCGCCATTAAGAATATGATTCGCAGACTTGGGCCTGATGTTGTTGATCGAATTGAAATCACAAATCTTCATGCCCTGGCCCGAACAATTTGTCTAAGATCCAGCTGGCGTGGCCGAATTGCCAACGATGAAGATTTTGAGGATATTTGGGATGAAGTATTGCTGGATCCCAATTTTACCAATTTGTCAATGCCTCGTGAAGAACTGAAAAAGGAATATTCTCTGGTCATTGATCCGAACGGAATTGACGAGGAAGAGATCTATCTGACAACTGTCAGATCAGGAAGGCCGCGAATCAGTCGCAAACAGAGACGTGAATCCTGGCCGATATTCAGGGCCTTCCAGCGAGGATTAAAAAAACGTAATCTGCTCACTTTTGAAGGGGCTATACACCAGGCCCGGCTTGCCATTGAACAGGGTAATTTCCAAAGATATGCCCATGTGCTGGTTGATGAGATCCAGGATTTCAGCTTGGAAGCGTTAAAGTTAATCAAGGCCTTAAGTCCAGTTGGCGAGAACGTAAGAGATCCCCTCTGTACCGCCGGTGATGGACATCAGCGCATTTATCGAACCAAGATTCCTTTGAGCCGGGCTGGCATTAATATCCGAGGCCGTTCACGTCGGTTAAAGATCAATTATCGTACCAGCGAACAGATCCGGAAATTTGCGCAAAACATATTGAAAGGAGTCGAAATTGACGACCTTGATGGGGGCATGGCCGTAATCATTGGTGACCATTCAGCCTTCAAAGGACCGGAGCCAATAATCGAAATATGTAACTCCGATAAGGACGAGGCCGAAACGGTGATCGCCTGGGCAAAAACTTTAATGGATAGTCACGGCTTGGCAACCCACGAAATTTGCGTGACACCATATAAACCTGAAATTCGCTCGGCTTTGACCGCAGCAGGAATACAAGCTCATCAACTCAAACCCAGAGAAGATGACCCCGGTCCTGATTTTCCGGGAATACGACTTGGCACTATCAAGCGTATCAAAGGACTTGAGTTTCGAGCTGTGGCCCTAGCCTGTGCCGACCATAAGGATCCCATGAATAACCTTACTCAAGCAGGCCCACTCGAAAAATGCGAACGTTACGTCGCCGCAACCAGGGCCAGGGAACATTTATTAGTGACGGTCTCGGATAATTATAGGTAGTGGGTGATGATCTCCTTGATTGCTGTGACCAACGTGAGTGCTTGTAGTTTAACTTTTGAATCATGCATATTTTAATATTATGAAAACATTATACTTGACAGGTTTGTAAGGTTATGTCAAAAGGGGCCGTGCGGTCGCACCCGAGCAACTATCGTCAACGCAGCTATCGTCAACTGCAAGATTTCGGGGGTGGTTCATTCGAGGTGCGGGTTGAGGAGAGCGATCTCTGGATTAGTTGTGTGAATTCCGATTTTGCTTCTTTAGCCGAGCTTGAATCTTTAGCCTGTGAGCGTTTGCTTTTCTATCGTCAGTCGCTCAAGGCTTTTTTACAACGTTATCCTGATTGGGGGCGGAGTCTGGTTCCGGTGGTTGCGGCTGATTTTTCACCGGCACCGCCGCTGGCCCGGCAGATGATGATGGCCTCTGAAATTGCCGGGGTCGGACCGATGGCAGCGGTCGCCGGAGCCTTGGCTGAAGCGGTTGGACGGGATCTTGTCGCCTTGTCCCCTGAAGTAGTGGTTGAAAACGGTGGCGATATTTTTCTTGCCGGTCGTTCAGCGTACACCCTGGCGGTTTTTTCCGGTATTTCTCGACTAAGTGGTCAACTTGGTTTCAAGATATCGGCTCCTGCACCTTTTAATTGCGGGGTCTGCACGTCGTCGGGCCGGGTTGGGCATTCGTTAAGTTTCGGTCGGGCTGATGCGGTTACTATTGTGGCTGACAATGCCGCTTTGGCTGATGCAGCGGCTACGGCGATGGCCAATCAGGTACAGGAAAAAGCCGATCTTGCCCGGGTTATTGAAAACGCTCTGGCTTTAGACGGTGTCTCCGGAGCTCTAGCCGTAATGGGAGACGATCTGGCCGCTGGCGGTAATCTTGAATTGATCGATATGACATCCTAAAGGAATTTTATATGAAGAGAATATATGTTCTTCATTTTAATCAAAATAATTATGATAAACCGATAGTCTACCAGCTTATCAAGAATTACGATCTGGTGGTAAATATTTTACGGGCCGTGATTTTGCCGCGTAAAGAGAGCTATTTGGTTCTTGAGATAATCGGTGATGAAGTACTGATAGAGCAAGGTTTGACCTTTCTTCAAGAGAGTGGGGTCGAGGCTGAATCAATCAGAAAAAGTGTTAAACGAAATGAGGATGTTTGTACCAGTTGCGGAGCCTGTACGGCAATTTGTCCGACTGGAGCTCTCTATATTGAAAGGCCTTCAATGAAGGTTCTTTTCGCACCGGAAAACTGCAGTGCCTGCGGTCTCTGTGTTAATGTCTGCCCACCTCGGGCAATGGAGGTAAACTTTTGAAGCTTTCTACTAAAGGTCGTTATTCAGTTCGGGCTATGGTCTCTTTGGGAATTCTCTCAAATACTCATGAGGGGCCGACATCGCTCAAGGATATCAGTAAAGTCGAAGGGATTTCAGTCAGCTATCTGGAGCAGCTCTTTGTTCATTTGCGCCGATCCGGGCTGGTTAAGAGTGTCCGGGGACCGGGGGGCGGCTATCTCTTTGCCCGTGATCCCGAGGATATTTTTCTCAATGAGATTATGTCGGTTGTCAAGGAGTCAATAAACCCGGTCGATTGCAAAAATTGTGAGAATTATGATGAGGCGGCTTGTGTTGCTGGCGATTTGCGCAATGCCTGTTGCGTTACGCGGCCCATGTGGGAAGATCTGGATAGTATCATCGGTTCTTATTTGAGCTCGATTTCTCTGGCCGATCTGCTAAATGAGAAGAAAAGCTTATAGCGTTGCCAGCAAATTTTGGGGACATAGCCCGATTATCCGAAGGGAATCGGGATTGTGTACCCTGAATTTGCGCATCTGAGCATGTTCTTTTATCATCATTATCAGCCAGCACTTTTGCTGGCCTTTTTACGTTTATGGACTTAAGAAAAATGGTTAGTGAAAAGATCTATTTTGATTACAATGCAACCACCCCAATCGATCCTCAAGTTCTTGCAGAGATGGCGAATGTGGCCCGTGATAATTTCGGTAATCCCTCCAGCAGTCATTGTTTCGGGCGGCCGGCGGCAGAGATTGTTAAACGTTCCCGTCAGCAGGTGGCGACACTCTTGCGGGCTCAAGCGGAAGAGATCTGTTTTACTGCCGGGGGTACGGAGAGTGATAATCTGGCCCTGAAAGGGGTGGTCTTACCTTCTCTTGCCCAGGGTCGTAAAGTGCATGTGATTATCTCGGCGGTTGAACATCCGGCGGTGGCCGAGAGTTGTCGTTACCTTGAAAGTTTGGGGGTTGATATTACGCGTCTTCCGGTAGCCGAAGATGGTACTCTGACGGCGGATCAGGTTGGTGCCGCCTTTCGTGATGAGACCGTGCTCGTCTCTTTGATGCTTGCCAATAATGAGACCGGGGTAGTTTTTCCGCTCGCCGAGATTGCGGCTCTGACTAAATCTCGAGATATTTTACTGCACACTGATGCCGTCCAGGCTTTAGGTAAAGTTGAGATCGATGTTAAGGTTTTGGGTGTCGATCTGCTCTCGCTTTCCGGGCACAAGGTTTATGCCCCTAAAGGAGTTGGGGCTTTGTGGGTACGTTCCGGGGTCGAACTCGAACCTCTGATTCACGGAGGCGGCCAAGAACGCGGCCTGCGCTGTGGCACCGAAAATCTTATCGGCATGGCCGGTTTTGGAGTTGCTTGTGAAATCTTGACTGGTGGTATGAGCAATGAGGGGCGTCGGGTGGCGGCGTTGCGGGATTGTCTTGAGGCGGGATTAGCGGCAGCGCTTGATCAACAACTGGTATTTCACGGCCATCGCCAACTTCGGGTTCCTAATACTATCTCTTTAAGTGTCCCTTATATCGATGGGGAATCACTGCTGGCTCATCTTGATCTTGAAGGTATCGCGGTTTCAGCGGGCTCCGCCTGCTCCAGTGGCGAACATCAGGGATCGCCGGTACTTAGGGCTATGGGGATAAGTTCCGATCTTGCTCAAGGCTCTATTCGTATCAGTCTCGGACGCTGGAGTAGCCAAGCCGAAGTTGATAGTTTCATCGAAAAATTTACCGTCATTGTCCGTCGTTTATGGGCTATCTCACCTCTTTATCCCAAAAAATAATGCTGAGCTGAGGAAAAATTTCTATTCTCGGACAGCCTCCTAGACATTTTTTAAGAGTTCATCAGTAAAAAGCCTCCTAGGATTTTTTAGAATAGAGGGGTGGTAAGCCATCTTTTTGTTTGCGGGATGATTTGGTTGGATTTTTTACCTGTAGGTCTTTTGTGATCGTTTGCCAGAACTGGTTGCCGTCCCAGGTTCGGCCTGCCGGGCTGTAGAGGGTCTCTTCCAGGTTGGCGAAGGCTTTGTTTATTGCCGGATTATTCAGGTGGGTGGCAACCGTTTTGAGGTTGGTCGGCGGGTTTTGCGGCCAACTTGCAGCGGCCCAGTTAAGAATCGCCTGGTGGGTCTCCTGGGGGTTATTGTTGTGACAGGCTTTTTTTATCGTGTCACGGCTTGCAGGCTGTCCGTTTTTTGTTTTTATCTCTCCGTTTTGTAACCTTGGTGCCAGCCGGTATCGGGTTTTATACCAGAGAATCAAAGTTAATATCCAGGCCAGCAGAAGAGCTGCACTGATTCCTTGCCAGAGTTGGGTGGTATCTCTGGTTTGGGCTGTTGAGGTTAAACCAGAGGTCGCATTTGTGCTGTTTGACGCAGTTTTTTCGGAAGCTTTGTCAGTTGCACTGTTAGTGTGTCGGGGGCCTGTTTCAGAGCTGGCAACGTCGGCTTTGATAACCTTAATTTCTCGCGCTGGGAGCACGGCAGTTTGTTGTCTGTTGTTAACCACATCCCACCAGTCAATAGTGATTTCCGGGAGTGTGAAAATGCCCGCTTGTGAGGGGATGAAAGCCATCGATTGGCGTTTGACGGCGTGCAACAGGCTGCCATCAATCTTAGTTTGGTGTTCAGGCTGGTCAAGATAGATTTTGCAGCCTTCGGGGCTATTAAATTTTATCTCCGGAAGTTGTTCTGCGGTTAAGCCTAAGGCTTCGATCTGGATAACCCGAGTCAGAGGTTCGCCGACTTTAAGTTCTTTTACGACTTCTGAATTATCCATGATTGTCATTTTTTTTGCCGGCAGCCAGATTTTACCTTTGAATTCATCGGGCACCGGGGTCAGAGATATTGTCAGCTCCTGGCTCCGGGCTCGCAGGCGGCGGCCGCGATTGGCGAAACGGTCGAAAAATGGATCACCCGCGAAACGGCGGTTACCGCCGCTGATACTGACGGCCTGGAAAAGCAGCGGCGGAATCGTAATTTTATCTCCCGCTTCGGCAATAATTGCATATTTTCGTTCAATTACTTGATAGTTAATACCATTTCTCTGTTTTTGATAACGCCGGTCATCACCGAGTTTAATAATAATTGCATGCTCTAACGCCGGTTCTTCGAGTGAGGCCTCAGTCAGTCGTAGTTGACCATTGAGGAAGAGTTTGACGCTGATCGTGATCTGCCCCTGAAGGTAGGCCGGTGTCTCCATTTCTGGGGTAACTTCAATAAAAGTATCACTTTGAGCACTGGAGTTGCCTGGAATAATCGGAGTCGGGGTGGTGACAGTCAGGGTTAGAGCGGGGGTCTGTTCCCCTCCGATGGTA
This sequence comes from Candidatus Tharpella aukensis, assembly GCA_021163445.1. Lineage (GTDB taxonomy): Bacteria > Desulfobacterota > Anaeroferrophillalia > Anaeroferrophillales > Tharpellaceae > Tharpella > Tharpella aukensis. Next base: position 3,763 of record JAGGWR010000138.1, on the reverse strand, counting down.
AAGGAGGGAATGATGAACTTGCCGGTCTGTTTTGGTTCAAGTTCAAGGGTCCAGGTTTTGGTGGCTTTGCTGGTGCCGTTTATCATCTGAAAATTATTGCTGGTGAACTGCTTGATAATTGAAAAATCTTTTTCCAGGGCGCTGGTGTCAATGTTGGCAATACTATTTAGGGCACCATCGGCCTCGATAATGAGTTTAACACTTTCATCGTTGCCGATCGTCTGCCGGTCGAGTCGAGCCCTGACGCCGGCGTTACACGTAAAAGGTAACAGGCCGCAAAAAGTTATAGTGATGATGGCAACCAAGAGCAGTTGTGAAAAATTAAATTGTTGTTTCAGTTGTTTCATAGGTTTACCGTAATGTTTTAACAATAAAATGATCCACTACCACGCTTTGTTTCCTTGCGAGCGGTTTTCACGGCGGCGGTACTGGTAGAGGAATTTTTTCTCTAAAAGGCCTTGCGGGTCATCCGGTACCCGGCGCAGCCATTGTTCTAAGGCCTGCTGTTTGGCGTCCATCGGTTTTTCATCACTTTTGGCACCGGCAGTCATACTTTTCCGTGGTTCTTCTTCATCTTTTCCTGCATCCTCTTTCTCGGCGGCAGCGGTAGATTCTTTGGCTGACTCATCAGGTTTTTCGGTTTGGGAATCTTGATTTTTTTTCGATTCCGGTTCAGATTTCGATTGTTCCTGATTGTCCTGCTCTTTTTCTGATTGAGAGTTTTGTTGACTGTCTTGCTGTTGACTATCTTGTTGCTGGCTATCTTGTTGCTCTCCTTTTTCAGAGGAGTCTTGAGATTGCTCTGAATTTTGTTGATCTTTAGAGTTTTGCTCTTTTGAGTCCTCTTTCTTTGAGTCGTCGTTTTGTGAATCTTCCCCTTGTTTTTTCTCTTGTTTCTGCTCCTGCTGTTGTTGCAGGAGTTTTTCAACCAGTTCGCGGTTGAAACGGGCATCTTCGAGGTTTGCGTCGCTTTTAAGGGCCTGATCGTAGGCCTCGATCGCCTTTTCCAATTCTCCCGCATGGGCCAGTGCGTTACCCCGGTTATATTGGGCTTGAGCGGTAGAGAGAGATTCCAGAGCCGCCGCCGCCTCTTTGAATTTGTCTTCACGATAGAGAGATGCCGCCCGCCAGTCGGGATCATTCGTGAGTTCGGCGGCGCGGCTGAAATTTTCATTGCTGAAAGCTTTAGCCGCCTGTTGGGTCGGGCGCTGCCAGAGACTCTGCCAGAGATTTTCCAGATTCCGGGCTGAAGCTGTTTCAGGATTGATAAACAGAGCTATCAGGATAATCAAAAGCCAGCCTTTACGGAAACATATTGCTGCCAGTAAAATCAGCGGCAGTAGCAGCCAGGGGCCGCGATCGAGCCACTGATCGCCGGTAAGTTCACTTTTGTTTCTATTTTTGCTTTCCGGAAAGAGGGAGGCCGCTTTGTTTAAGCGTTGAAAATCACTCTCCGGGGCACTGATTTCAAGATAACTGCCGCCGCCGGATTCGGCGACTTCGCGCAATTTGGCAAAATCGGGTACCGGTACGACAATCTGTCCCTGATTATCTTTGAGATAGCTACCGTCAGCTAAAGAGATCGGGGCTCCGTTTTTAGTGCCGACGGCAACAACATCGACTCGATGTCCCGCTTTTTTAAGTTTACGGGCGGCAGTGATCGTAAGTTGATCGGCATCGTCAGCCAGGAGAATTATTTGTCCCTGGTTAATAGCGGCACGTTTAAGCAACTCACCGGCTTTTGCGAGCCCCCGATCAGCCCGACTCCCCTGAACGGGTACGGTTTTTGTGTTGAGACTCGGTAAAAGATTAAGCAGCGTGGCTCGGTCATCGGTCAGTGGAGTAACGATAAAACCGTCACCGGCAAAAACGACGACGGCCTGCTCAATTCCGATTCCGGCTTTAATCAGGTCAATAGCCTTGTAGCGGGTTTGACTCAGGCGTGAGGGGGCGATGTCGGGTGCGAGCATGGAGAGTGACAGATCAAGCACGATTACGCGGCCGCCGGCGGCTCGAAAAAGAGGTTGCGGCAGACGTTCCCAGGCCGGGCCGGCCAAGGCCAGAGTCGCTAATATCAACATTAGCAAGAGGCCGCTGTAGACTCTTTTTAGACCAATTTTTGCTTCACCAACCAGGAGATGTTCGAGCAGGTGAGGGTCGCAGACCTTATGCCACTGGCTTTTACCGGGCTCTCGTTTTTTCAGTCCGGCCAGTAGAAACAGGCCCGCCGGCAGGGCGAGCAGCCACCAGGGCCGTAAAAAATGGAAATCATGAAGATTCATAACGTCTCATCACAAGTATTAAAAAAACAAGAATTAAGGCGCCGCTCATGGGCCAGAAGAAGATTTCGCGAATCGGGCGCAGGTTCTGGTCTTCACTGATTACCGGTTCGAGTTTGTCGAGCAGGTCATAGATTTTTTCCAGATCCTGACTTTCGCGAGCTCGAAAATAGCGGCCGCCGGTCAGTTCGGCAATTTTTTGCAAGGTTTTTTCATCAAGATCGGCGGAGGGGTTTACGACCCGGTTACCGAAAAAGCTGTTAACGATCATCCGCTCAGCTCCGATTCCGATAGTGTAGATCGAAAGTTTTGCTTCCTTGGCCAATTCGGCCGCTTTTAAAGGTTCGATAGTACCGGATGTATTGGCCCCGTCAGTGAGTAGAATGAGGACTTTTTTCTCTCCCGGGCGCTGTTGCAGGCGTTTAACCGCAAGTCCTAAAGCATCACCTATTGCGGTCTTTTCCCCGGCAATTCCGATCAGAGCTTCTTGCAAAAGCTGGTTGACGGTTTTACGGTCAAGTGAGAGCGGGGCCTGAAGATAGGCCCGGCTACCGAAAAGAATGAGGCCGATGCGGTCGCCTTGCCGCCGTTCGATAAACTCTCCCGCGACCTTCTTGATCATGGTTAAACGGTCAACCTGCTGGTTGCTAATCTTCATGTCTTCGGCTTTCATACTGCCGGAGATATCGACGGCCAAAAGCAGGTCACGGCCGCTGATCGGCATACTTATGGGGTCACCAATCCATTGCGGCCGGGCCGCAGCACAGACCAGTAAAATCCAAGCGCTGACGGCTAAAAGGCGGAGCCATCCTAAACCTTTTCCGCTTGCGGTTTTTTGGCGGAGTTCTTCAAGTTCCTCGAAAAAAGGGATTTTCAGGGCTTGACCAGAGCTGCTGCGAGCCCTGGGTAATAACAGATAAACCAGTAAAGGGAGCGGCAGGGCGGCAAACAGTTTGATCCAGGCAAACTCAATCATATTTTTGCCTCTTTCGACCCTTTGGGCTCGTGCGATTTTTTCGACTGTTTCTGTCCGGAGAACCACTCTTTGACTAGTTGGCCGAGGGCTGTCAAGTCAGTATTACAGGTTGGGGCGTAAGTCTCTTCAAGTAAAGGGCGGAGTTTTTTTCGGATCACTTCATTTTGCTTCTCATTGCGGTTTTTTCCGGGGGCCTCTTGGATGAGGAAATCGAGCCACGCTTCTCCGCAGAGTCCGGCTACCGGAGTTTGTGGAAAAAAAACGACGCAAAAACGCCGAACCAGGGCTGAAATCTCTTGCAGAACCAGATGGCGTTGTTGAGGGTTATCGCTTTTTAAGTTAAGCTGGGTAAGTTCCCATAATGCTAACTTGATTGGCCGCAGCCGCCGTTGCCGCCGCTGCCATTTAATCAGGCCAAAGCAGATTATTGTCAAGAGTAATAATGTCACCAACCACCAGCCCGGAGCCGGGGGCCACCAGCCTGGAGCCGGGGGCAGATGAATATCCT
>JAGGWR010000152.1 GCA_021163445.1 Candidatus Tharpella aukensis | reverse complement strand
CGAGCAAATTTATGCCAAATACAAAAAATTAGATAATCTATAAAAATATCTGAAAAAAATTAAATTCTTTAAGGATTAAAGTAACACGAAAAATCCTTATATCGGAATTCTAGAATTAGTAAGCATCTATTGAAATTGTCACTCCTATATGCTAGAGTATATACCATAAAACTGCTTTGACTAGTGTCGAGTAGTTCTCTCTCTTTTAACTTTGTGACTTTATATACAATATTTTAGGTTAAATTAATGACTGAAGAGATTAGAGTACGCTTTGCACCGAGTCCGACCGGTTATCTCCATATCGGCGGCGCAAGAACCGCAATTTTGAACTGGCTCTATGCACGCCAGAATAATGGGAAATTAATTTTAAGGATAGAAGATACTGATATCGAGCGTTCAACCAGCGAGATGACGCAAGGCATTCTTGATGGTTTGCAATGGCTCGGAATTGAGTGGGATGAAGGTCCTTTTTACCAGACCGATTTTATTAAGGAACATATAGCGGCCGCCGAGCGCCTGCTGGCTTCCGGTCACGCCTATAAATGTTTTTGTTCCAAAGAGGAACTAGCAGAGAAACGGGAGAAAGCTAAGGCCTTAAAAGAGGATTTTCGTTATGATCGCACCTGTCGCGGCTTAAGTGAGGCCCAGGTTGCAGAACTAGAAGCCGCCGGGCGTTCTTATGTCATTCGCTTGAAGGTGCCGGAGGGTGATGGAGCGGTTGTTTTCGATGATGCGGTCTATGGGACAATCACCAAGCGGTATCAGGATATTGAGGATTTTATCATTGTTCGGGCCAACGGTCAGCCCCTCTATCCGCTCTCAAATGTTGTTGATGATGCTCGTGATCGCATCAGTCATGTGATTCGCGGTCAGGATGGCCTCGGCAACACCCCGAAGCAGATCTTGATTTACCGGGCGTTAGGTGAAAAAGTTCCGGTTTTTGCCCATATGTGTTTGACTCTTGATCCCAAAAGGGCGAAGATTTCGAAACGTAAGCATGGCGAATTAGTGGCCATCCATTTTTATCGGGAGCATGGTTTTCTGCCTTGGGCTCTGGTTAATTTTCTCATGCTTCTGGGCTGGTCGACTCCTGAATCGAGAGAGTATTTTTCGTATGAAGAGCTGCTTGAGGAGTTCTCTTTCAAGGGCATGAATCGGGCTAATTCGGTCTTTAATGTCAACATAAACGATCCCAAATTTATCACCGACCCCAAAGCCGTTAACATGAACGCCCACTATATTAAGAGCATGCCGCTGGCCGAAATGGAGCCCTATGTTCGGGCCGAGCTTGAAAAGGCCGGTTTGTGGCAAGAGGTTTATGCGGGTGAGAAACGGGAGTGGTTTTTGGCGACAGTCGACCTTATTCGCGCCCGCTATCATCTGTTGACCGATTTTGCGACCCTCGGGCGGCCCTATTTCAGTGATGATGTTGAAGTCAGTATTGATGATAAACCCCGGCGGAAAAATCTCGAAAAATTCCCCGGTTTGCGTGAATGGCTGCCGCAGCTAGCGGATCGTCTTGAAAAAGCAGACGATTTTAGTGAGGTGGCGGTTGAAGAGATTATGCGGGCTTTAGCTGATGAGGTTGAGGTTAAACCCGGAGTTATTATTAATGGCGTAAGAACCGTGATCACCGGCCAGCTCGCAGGCCCCGGTCTTTTTGAGATTGTTACGACAATCGGCCGCAAAAGGGTTGTTGCCCGTTTGCGTCGAAATGTTTACTTAGCCATCCCGTAACTTATTACGAGTTCATCAACTTTATTGATTTATCTTTATTAATTTAAGGGGAGAGGAATTATGAAGCAACGCAAATTGGGTACTCGGATTTTGATGCCGGTAGTGGTTGTAACTGTTCTGTTCGCAATTGCGTTGTATTTTATGGGGTCGATGACTCTAAATAGTTTGATTGAGGACTCCCTCGATGAGATGGTCGCGGCCAAAGTTGTTGATATCGAAAACCGGCAGCAACAGATTGCCAAGTCGGTTCTCTCGGAAGCCGCACTGTTCAGTCGGGCTGATGCTGTAGTCGGGGCTTACGAAGAGGCTCACAAAGGTAATTTAACGGTTGCCGAAGATCCGGCTACCGCCGCCGCCAGACAACAATTGCGCGACTATTTTTCTTCTATCGAGAGTGGCTACGTTGACGCACTGGGGGTTAAAAATTTCAGGGTTCATTTTCATCTTCCCTCTGTTCGCAGTCTTTTGCGTCTCTGGAAAACAAACCAGAAAAGCTGCGATGATTTAAGTTCTTTTCGTGAAACGATCAAGACTATCGCCGGATCATCCCATAAACCGTTGACCGGGATTGAGATTGGTCGCGGTGGTTTCGCAATTCGCGGCCTGGCTCCAATTATGGCTCCCGGCGGCCGTTACCTGGGATCGGTCGAGGTTTTGTCAAGTTATACTCCATTGGTAAAAAACTCCATAGCTAATCAGAATGAGTCGATTACTGTCTATATGAACAGTGAATTTCTGTCGATTGCCACCCGTCTCCAGGATGGGAATAAATATCCTGTTTCCGAAGGAAAATTTGTGCGAGTAACCAGCACTGCAGTTGACTTGAGTGATCGTTTGATCTCGGTTGATCTGCTTGAACGTGGGAAAACAGAAGTTTTCAAAGAGTATAAAGATGACTTTCTTTTGACCGCTTTTCCGGTCAAGGATTATCAGGGCCGTCAAATCGGGGTGATGGTCTATATCTATAATGCAAGCGAGCGTTTTGCTATGAGAGATCAGGTTAAGTGGGGGATTGCCCTTATTTCACTGGCTCTTTTGTTCTTGATCAGTATTGTTTTAATATTAGTATTGAGAACCGTAACCAAACCGCTGGCTCAAGCTTCCGGCGGTCTCAAAGAGGCGGCCGATCAGGTAACTTCGGCTGCGCATGAGATTTCTAGTTCGAGTCAATCTTTGGCCGAAAGTTCGTCGGAACAGGCGGCTTCGGTTGAAGAGACCGGTGCAGCACTCGAAGATATTGCCTCAATGTCTCGCCAGAATGCGGATAATGCCAACTCGGCCAATGGTCTTTCTCTGGAAATGGGGGACTCAACGGCTAAGGGTAAAAAGGTGATGGAACGTATGAGTGTGGCTGTCAATGAGATTAAGAAATCTTCTGATGATACGGCCAAGATCATCAAAGTGATTGAAGAGATCGCCTTTCAAACCAATCTGTTGGCTCTTAACGCTGCGGTTGAAGCAGCTCGGGCCGGTGAAGCCGGGGCCGGTTTTGCGGTAGTTGCTGACGAGGTTCGAAACTTGGCTAAACGCAGTGCCGATTCAGCGGCTGAAACCTCGCGTCTGATTGAAGATTCGGTTACTAAAGCGGATCAAGGGGTACACCTGGCGGCCGAGGTTGGTGAGGTTCTTGGCGAAGTTGTCGGCCATGTTGCCAAAGTTAAGGCCTTAGTGGCTGAGATTGCGGCCGCTTCCGGCGAACAGTCGGAAGGCATCGGTCGGATAACCAATTCGATCGGTGAGATCGAAAAGGCGACACAGGAAAACGCGGCAACTGCAGAAGAGACCGCTGCTGCTTCAGAAGAGTTGAATGCCCAAGCTGAAATGATGCGGGAGATGACGGCTGATATCAATCAGGTTATTGGCGGTGATTCGTCGGCTGAGGTTGCTGTTCAACCTTCTTCCGGCAGAGGTATTGACCGTTCAACGAGGAGATTGCCCCAAGCGACAGCCGGAGCGAAGGTTGCCAGGAAGGCACCAGCCCTGTCGGCTCCGGCGGCACAAAAGGCCGGGACAAAGAAAAAACCTTCGGCTGAAGAGGTCATCCCTTTCGATGACGACGACGATTTTGAAGATTTTTAGTAGAGACAAGGCATGCCTTGTCTTAATTGATGACGTTGATGTTGATGTAGAGACAAGGCCTGCCTTGTCTCTATGTTGATGTTAATGTTGACGTTGATGTCTACATCAACGTCAACATTAACATTTTCCAAAATAACATTGCCATGAATATGGTTCGGTTTAGCCATAAAGTTTTTTAGCTCCCAAATAACGTTCCCCTTCACTGTAGATGCAGCCGCAATATTGCTGACGATACATCTCTTTCTCTTTCGAAAGATCAATTCCTTCGCGCCAGCCTTCCCGAAAATCTTCATAATGGAACTTAACCCCGTAGCGGCGGCCAAGCTCTCGGCCAAGCTCGCAAATTTTTTCATGTTGTTGGAATTTGCTGTAGAGCAGGGTAGTGGTAAAAGCTTCAAATTTGCCTTTATGGGCGATTCTGGCCGCTTTTTCAAGTCGGTCATGGTAACAGAAGAGACAGCGTTGTTCCTCACGAAAGACGGCGTTTTTTAAAAAATTGACAAGCTCATAGCGTTCATCAACAATCAGCGGCAACTCCTCTTCCTGAGCCCAAGCGGCCAGGGTGTCACGGCGTTTTTGCCACTCCGTGTAAGGGTGGGTATGATTGTAGTAAAAGGCCCGTAACTGGTGGCCTTGATCGCGCATGCGCATGACCGGATAGATGGCGCAGGGGCCGCAACAGCAGTGCAGAAGAATTTTCATGGTGAGTCCTGACGCGGGTGTTGCCCGCAAGTTAGTGCATTACGGAGTAAGGCATTAAATTTTCAGGTTGACAGATGAGAGCTTTTCCATTAGTTAGTTACGCCTTCGGAAAATGAAGGATATACAAGATAAAATGAAAAATTGAAATAGTAAAGTAAAATGTTCAGATGCGAGGTGACCGAAACCTGACGAATGAGGTGTACATTAATTACGCCGCCGTGACGAAGGTTGAAGGGGAACGAAGTAGATGGACGATTTTATGGTGGGTATAGCTCAGTTGGTTAGAGCGCAGGATTGTGGCTCCTGAGGCCGAGGGTTCAAATCCCTTTACCCACCCCATCAATAAAAAACCCGAAGTAGAACCGCTCAAATTGGTGGATTCTGCTTCGGGTTTTTGTTTTTTTAGGGTTGCAAAGGGCTGATGAACTCGCTTTTTACGACGCCATCAAAGGGCTACATGGGAACGAAATTGTTGGCTTGCCAGTAGTCCTCTTTGAGGCTGTCGAGCTCCTCGGCAAATCCGTCGTAGTGGCCCTGCTCCCACTTGACAAGGTGGTTAAAAAAGGCCTTTACTTCAGGATTGTCTGACTCCTCAGCACATTGACGATAGAAATTGACGGCATTGAGTTCCAGCTGCATGCCGACGCTTAAGGCACTGATTTCAAAGTGACTCTGTTTGATGCGGGCTTTCAGCTGAGGGCTGAAGATCGGGCCGCTGATTTCGGCATTGGGATCAACAGCCAACGGTACGGAAAAGTTGAAATTGCCGGTTTCCAGAACGCTGCCGTACTGTTTTTTCAGGTAGTTGAAATGGAGCAACTCTTCTTCCGCTAGTCGTTTGAAGGTTGCTTTTCCCTGAGCGTCTTCAGTGGTTGCGGCGGCATTGTTGTAGAAATGGTGCCCGGTCATCTCGGCTTCCATGGCGGTTTTTAACGCGGCCAGAATTTTTTCATTGGTAGTAGTCATAATCAAACTCCTTTCGTAGTTTGGGGTCTTAATTATTATGCTTCTCTTTTTTCTTAGCCAAAAGACTAATTAAGATTGTTTTTATCTTGATTTAATGCTTTTGTCAACTGTTTTTATCAAGTTTGTGACTTACACGTAAAAATATTGTTTTGCCCAAGCAGCATAAGCGGGTCAACACTCTCAGAAATAGCGTGGCTAAAATCGAGAATGCGCTGCATATGTTTGTGGTTACTGGGGAAAGAGATCCATGAAGAGTTGTGATCCTCGGCTTTCTCCCCGCCTTAACACCAATACCTCACCATTCATTAATACAACTCTTAGTTGCTAGACATGGAGTGTTGCCCTCTTTACGGCTTAGGCTCTTATGTTTTTCTGTTGCTTCTACTAAGATTAGTGCGGGACAGCAAGTTTTTTGTGGTTGATTTGACTTTCATCTGCTGGTCTGTTAGGGTCGGCACCTGATTTTATCATCGATTTTATGGAGTGCTAATGAAGATAGTTATTTCCGGTTCAGGTGAAGTCGGATTCCATCTTGCCGATCAACTGGTGACCAGTCATCAGGATGTGGTTTTGATTGAAAAAGATCCCTACCGGGCAAAGTTTGTTGCCGACCATCTTGACTGTATGGTGATTACGGGTGAGGGGAGTAATCCGGAAGTCCTGGCTGAGGCCGGGATTGATGGGGCTGATACCTTTATTGCGGTTTCCAATCTTGATGAAGTCAATATTGTCTCCTGCCTGGTGGTTGCCAATGAGTTTAAAGTCAAGACCAAGATTGCACGGGTTCGCAGTCTTCAGTATCGGCGCAGCGGCATTCTAAAACACTCATTGCTGGGGATTGATTATGTAGTAAATCCTGAGATTGAGGCGGCCCGCGCGATTATGAATATTGTTGCGCATGGAGCTACCGGAGAGGTTTTGGTTTTTGAGGATACCGATATTCAACTGCGTAATATTTTTGTTGACGAGGCGTCACCTTTTAAGGATATGACTTTGCGCGAGATTCGCAAGGAGATCAGTTATAATTTTATTATCGCCGGTATTAGTCGGGATGATGAGGTAATTATTCCTTATGGTGACACCAAAATTGCAGAAGGGGATCGGGTTTACCTTGTTTCCAGTACTCATAATATGGAACGAATTTTGGCTCGTACCGGTCGTTTTCGCCACAAATTGCATAATGTTGTTGTTGTCGGCGGGGGCAAAATCGGTTGTTATGTCACTGAATTTTTGCTTGGTACCGGCCGCAGTGTCAAGCTTGTCGAAAAAGATTACAAGCACTGCAAGTATTTAGCTGAGCGCTTTTCTGAAGCCTTGGTGATTAATGAGGATATTTCTGATGAGAAGCTTTTTGAGGATGAACAACTTAACGCCTCCGATTTGATTGTAATCACAACTCACGATGAAGCTCTTAATATGTTAACCGCTATTTATGCCAAAAGTCTTGGCGTAAAACGGGTTGTACCGGTAGTCAATAAGTCAAATTATCTAAATATTGCTAATAAACTCGGTATCGATGCGACTGTCAGCCCGAAAGCGAGTTCCGTCAGTGCGATTCTCAAGTATGTGCGGCGTGGTAACATTAAACGGGTTCACTCGATCTTTGAGGGCAAAGCTGAGGCGATTGAATTTGCCATCAATCCGGCCAGTAAAATGGATGGAAAAAGGGTTAAAGATTTGCATTTGCCGGCCGGTTCTCTGGTTGTTGCTGTTAATCGTCCAGAGGGGGCAAGCAGTAAGAATTTTGTTCCCAACGGCGAATTTGTTATTCAGGCGGGTGATAATGTGGTTACCTTTGCCAAAGCCGAACAGGTAGATTCATTAGAAGAACTTTTCATGCGCTGATTATACAACCATGCATCCTAAAATTGTTTTACGAATTATATCTTATCTCCTGTTGATTGTCTGCGTTTTTATGCTGACGGCAGTTGCGGTGGCTTTTAACTTCCGGGAGTTTTCGGTGGCGTTGGCTTTTCTCCAGCCGATTGCAGTGACGACCCTGATTGCTGGCAGCTTTCTCATTGTGACCCGTAATTCCGGTCGCAGCCAACCTTCATTTAAAGATGGTTTTCTCTTTGTTGTCGGGGGGTGGGGTGTGGTTGCTCTGCTTGGAGCCCTGCCGTTTTATCTCTCCGGGACAATCCCCTCATTTTGTGATGCCTACTTTGAGACTATCTCCGGTTTTACCACCACCGGGGCCTCCATCCTGACTGAAATTCAAAATTTGCCCCGGGCTATTCTTTATTGGCGTTCGCTGACTCACTGGTTGGGCGGGATGGGGATTGTGGTTTTGACTGTTGCAATCTTGCCGCTCCTGGGGGTTGGTGGTTTGCAACTGGTGAAGGCCGAGGCTCCGGGGCCGACGGTTGATAAAATTACACCGCGCATTGCCGAGACGGCAAAGTATCTCTGGTATATCTATCTCGGGATGACGGTTGTTGAAACCCTGCTTCTGATGGGCGGCGGTATGGGTTTTCTTGATGCCTTGACCCATACCTTCGGAACCGTTGCCACCGGTGGTTTTTCAACCAAAAATACGAGTGTCGCCTATTTTAACTCAGCCTATATCGATTGGGTAATCACTTTTTTCATGGTTGCGGCCGGAATGAACTTTGTCCTTCATTTTCGCCTCTTGACCGGCAATGTGAAAACTCTTTTCAGCAACACTGAACTTAAAGCTTATTTACTGATTTTTGCCTTTGCAACATTGATGATTGCTTATAGACTTCACCTTGAAGTCTATTCCAGCTTTGCCGAGGCCCTGCGCTATGCCGCTTTCCAGGTCGCCTCAATCTTAACCACCACCGGTTATGCCACCGCTGATTATGAGCAGTGGCCCTATATGGTTCAAGCGATATTGTTTCTCTTGATGTTTGTCGGCGGTTGTTCAGGGTCGACCGGTGGCGGGATTAAAGTGATTCGGATCGTCACTCTGTTTAAGCAGGCAGTTAATGAGATGAAGTATCTGATCCACCCCAAAGCGATTTTCCCTTTGCGTTTATCGGGTCAGGTGGTGCGTAAGAATATTGTTTATGCGATCTCCGGATTCTTCTTTCTTTATATTACAATTTTATTGATTGTCACCTTTGTCGTGAGTATGGCCGGGGTTGATCTCTTAAGCTCCCTTTCGACGGCACTGGCAACCGTCGGTAACATCGGCCCCGGTTTCGGAATTGTCGGGCCCACCGATAACTATGCTCATTTTCCAGATCTGGTTAAATGGGTCTTAAGTTTTGCCATGCTCGCTGGCCGTCTTGAGCTCTATACCGTTCTGGTTCTCTTTACTCCGATGTTCTGGAAGCATTAGGAAATAAAAAAGGCTCTCCCGATTAGTTGTCGAGAGAGCCTTTTTTAGTGACTTATCCAGCTCAGCTGGGCTAAACGTTCATTGTCAGTTTTCCACTACTTCTTTAATTCTTGTTTTTCAGCGGCTTTTTCACGTTTGGCCGAGATAATGAAAACCGGTTCCACCGGAACATTTTGGTAGTGACCCTTGGTCGTGGTTTTGACGCCAGCCATTTTGTCGATGACGCTGACTCCTTTGACAACCTTAGCGAAGACGGCGTAACCGAAACTGCGGTCGCCATGGTCGAGATTGCTGTTGTTTTTCAGATTTATAAAAAACTGGCTGGTCGCACTATTGACTTGTTGAGTGCGGGCCATCGAGAGTGTGGCTCTTAAGTTGCGCAGGCCGTTATCGGCCTCATTTTTGATTGGAGCTTGATTCTCTTTTTTCTCCATTTTGGCGTCAAAACCGCCGCCTTGAAGGACGAACCCCGGGATTACGCGATGGAAAATGGTGCCGTCATAGAATCCGGCATCGACATAGTCGAGAAAATTTTTCACTGTAATTGGAGCTTTATCAGGGTAGAGCTCAATTACCATAGTGCCCATGCTGGTCTCCATGGCTACCCGGGGATTATCAGCCGCCGCCTCGGAAACCGGCGGCAGTCCCATTGAAAATGCCATAAAAAGTCCACCCAATAACAAAATCTTAATTGCTAACATCAATTTTCTCCTTATTTATCTATCCATTTCTGCAAGGCGGCAATGATCTTGCTGGCTTGTTCGCTGTTTGAAATGTTGAATTTTGACTGTTGCATGTAGTTGCCTTTCATTTTACGGTATCGGCGGATTGTATAGAGATCTTTGCCGAAATCTTCCGTTTTTTTATCCCACTGTTTATAGCGAAAGACAATTGTTGTCCATGCGCCTCGGGTGAGAATCTCTTTGTCAAGCTCCTTGACGATGAGCTGACCATCTTCTTCGTAATTTAGAGATATTTCATCAATCGTTTCCGCCATTATGGTCTCCTGTTTTGACCGTTCTTTAGGGTTTGTGCGAGTAATTCCCGCATTAGTTATACATGTTAACTTAAAGAGAGCAACTGTGAACATTGCTTCTCCCTCGTTCCGTTTAAATTCCTGCATCGGGTTTATTCGCCTATGGCCGAATAACCCGGCAGTCATTTATCATAAACGGGGTTACATTTTGATAAATGGCGGGTTAAAATATTGGTTTTGCGTGAACCTTACGGCCGCCAAGTGTCAAGAGATGACCCCCAGCTAAGAGAGGTCGAAAAAACTCAACCTGTTATTTTACAGCAGGTTGCTGGCCAGATCTGCGAGTTCTGAGCGTTCCCCTTTTTCAAGATTGATATGGGCGTAGAGCTTTTCTCCTTGCATCTTGGCGATGATGTGGCTCAAACCGTTGGAGTGGCTGTCAAGATAGGGGTGATCGATCTGAAAAATATCGCCGGTAAAGACGATCTTGGTGTTTTCGCCAGCTCGGGTGACGATTGTTTTGACCTCGTGCGGAGTCAGGTTTTGGGCTTCATCAACAATAAAGAAGATCTTTACCAGGCTGCGGCCGCGAATGTAGGAGAGGGCCGAGATTACCAGTTTTTTATCTTCCAGCATCTTGCGATAGTGGGGTGCATTCTTGCCTTCTCGGCTGTGTGACTGAATGACTCCGAGATTGTCGAAAAGGGGCTGTGTGTAGGGTGAAATTTTGTCGCTGATGTCGCCGGGCAGATAGCCGATATCCTTGTTGCTTAAAGGGACAATCGGCCGGGCCAGATATATCTGTCGGTAGAGGTTGCGCTGTTCAAGGCCCGCCGCCAAGGCGAGTAGAGTTTTGCCGGTTCCGGCTTTGCCTGAGATTGTTACTAGGGAGATATCCGGATTAAGCAGGGCGTCCAGGGCAAAAATCTGTTCAGCGTTGCGCGGGATAATGCCGGAAACGGCTCTTTTTTCGACCCGGGTGATTAACTTCTGTTGATTATCACAGGTGGCCAGAGCCGATTTGTTGGCCGAGCGCAAGACCATGTATTCGTTGGGTTTTAAAGGTTCATTTAAGGCAAGTTCCGAGAGGTTCGGGTTCTCCTCCTCCTCGGAGTAGAGTCGGTCGATAAGGTTGCCGTCAACCCCCTCAACTATTCGCGTGCCGGTGTAGAGGGCCGAGACATCCTTGATATGGTCACTGGTGTAATCTTCCGCCAGCAATCCCACCGCTTTGGCCTTCATGCGCAGGTTGACATCTTTGGTTACCAGAACAACCTTTTGCTCTTTATTCTGGTGGCTGACAATATAGGCTATATTAAGGATGTGGTGATCTTTTTTGAGTGGGCTGAAGCTCTTTTTAATCTCGGGAGCCATCTCCTCATCCAGACGGATGCTGATTTTGCCCAGGCCGGGGCCAATCTCGACTCCGTTGTTAAAGATAGCGTCACCGCAGAGTTCATCCAGAGTGCGGACGAATTTACGGGCATGATAGTTGATGATCTCGTTGCCGCGTTTGAAATTGTCGAGCTCTTCAAGTACCGTAATCGGGATAATGATATCGTTGTTGGCAAAATGGCGTAATGAGGCGCTGTCATGCAGGATAACATTGGTGTCGAGAATAAAAATTTTTTTCTCTTGAGAACCAGTATTCATTATTATCAATCCTTTTAATTTCCTGACGCGGACTTTGCCCGCAATCCAAATGTTTCCGCAAAGTCGCAAAATCGCAAAGACGCAAAGAGTTCAAACAACCAAGTTATTTTTTGGTTTTTCTCTGCGCCTTTGCGTCTTGAGTGAACAACGCGAACGGGCGGGAGACTAAAAAAAACTTGTTTTTTATAGCCAATTTTCAGGAGTAAGTCACTAATATTTTTTATTTTCATCTGTTTTTTATCGTTTACGGCCTCTGATGAGGCCGTAAAAAGCGCCCACCACACCGCCGGTAAGATGGGCAAACTGGGAAATATTATCTTTTCCCAGAGAACCGTATAACTCGTTGCCAAGATAGAGGAAGGCCACCAGGATCAGAGTTAGCGGTATTTCACCCGCCCGAATATTGGAGCATGAACTTAAAAGAATGAGCATGAAGACGATGCCGCTGGCCCCGAGCAGACCGGTGTTGAAAAACAGGGCATTGAGCAGGGCTGTGAGCAGGGCGGTGATCAGAATCATCTCAAAGAGCAGGCCGGAGCCGAACTTCTCCTCGTTGATCGGGCCGATCAACAGCAGGAGAGAGAGATTTGCACTTAAATGAGCAAAACTGCCATGACCAAAAATGTAGGTGAAGAATTGAACATAGTGGAGTGGCGAACCGTGCAGCCCCGGATATGCGGTGAAAAAAGTTTGGGTGGTGGCACCGTTGGTAAGTTGGTCGGCACCCATGGCGGCACAGCAGAGGAGCGCCAGGGTCAGTGTGACCGGGGCATTATAACGTATTTTCATGGTCGCTAAAATAGGGGCTGGAGCAATCCTTGTCAAGAGGATTTTCATGTTTTTTGATTTTCTCACAGCCGGGCCAAAGTGTTTTTACCTATTTTTCAATGTCTGCTGCTTGACGGCCTTCGCATTTTGGGTGTATGGATAAAGAGACTGTATCATTTTAAATCTTTATTAAATTTTGATGAACTCGTAAAAAGTAACGGGATGGCTAAGTTAAAATTTCGATAGACAAGATGTTGTGGTTCTCCAGGTGCGAGACCATACATGTAGTATGTCGAGTGTCTGGAGAACCACAACAACGCAGGATATCGGAACTT
>JAGGWR010000327.1 GCA_021163445.1 Candidatus Tharpella aukensis | reverse complement strand
GTAGTACGACAGGTAAAACTGTTGCCCAACCCGGAAATTGAGTTAGGAACTGAAAATATTTTGGGCAAAGACGAGACTGGCAGCTTCAAGTCAGCTGAAAGCTCTATGCGATTAAGTCAACTGATCGAACTTGGTGGCAAACGCGCCCGGCGGTTGCAAATCGCCAACCTTGTACGTGATCTTGCAGGCTGGGACTATGAGACCACCCGTCTCGACATTTTAGAGGCTGCCAACAAAGCCTTTTTTGAGCTTCTCACAGCCCAGGAACGAATGCAGCTGGGCCAAGAGAACCTGGCGCTGGCAGAGGAGGTTTTCAACACCGTAAACATCCGGGTTCAGGCCGGTAAGGCCTCGCCCCTGGAAAAAAATCGAGCCCAAATAGTAGTCAGCAAAAATCGTATTGCCTTAAATAATCATGTCCGCACCCTGAAGGCCGCCCTCCATAATTTAGCCTCCACCTGGGGAGCAACTAAACCACATTTTGCCAAGGCTGTCGGCAATTTTGAAAAAACAGGTATGCCGCCGAGCTTGGCGAGTATTGGTCTACGATTAACCCAAAACCCTGAAATTGCCCGGCAGCTAACCGAAATCGAACTGCAAAATACGAGACTGAGTATGGCGAAAGCGCTCGCAGTGCCCGATATAAATGTGGGTGCCGGCGTCAAACGCCATGAAGATATTGACGATTTCACGTTTCTTTTCGGGTTCTCCATGGCCCTGCCGGTTTTTGATCGCAATCAAGGAGGCATCAGCGCCGCAAAAGCCGAAGTCTCTACTCAAAAAAGTAAAAACCAAGCCATAGTAATCGCAATCAAAACTGATCTAAGCCAAAACTATGAGGATTTCCAGGCTGCATCCGCTGAAGTAAACTCTTTGCAAGAGCAAATTTTACCGGTCGCAAAAGAGACCTTTGAGGCGATAAATTGGGGCTACCAGCAGGGTCAATTTGAGTTTTTAGATGTGCTTGATGCCCAGAGAACATTGATTGAGCTGCGAGAACAACTGGTTGACAGCCTCCAAAGATACCATGACCGGAGAATTAGCATCGAGCGTTTGATCGCTCAAGAAATTGATCGGATAAAATAGATATTTAATCATTAACTATTCGGGTGCTCACCATAAAGCTATAGCAAGTAAACCTATAGCAAATAACGACGAACTTTGCTTCGCCTACTTCGAGGGGGACACAGCTCAGCTCGTCACGGGCTAAAGCCCGGCCTGGAGGTATGTCCCCATGCCGAGACAATTTGAGGAAAATTATGAAAAAGACAGATATGAAAAATATAGAAAAAAAGCAGACCTTAAGCTGGGCAAAAATTATTGCCCTGATAACTATCTTTTCAGTATTGAGTTTAAGCCCTCAGACGCTCTGGGCTCAGGAAAGCAACAAACACGATCATCATCAGGATGCAGACAAGCATAACCACGACGACCATCAGGACTGCAACCTTCACGACCAACATAGCGAAGAAAAACATGATGATCACTCCAACTGCAATCACGGTCATGACCACGCAAGTCCTGATCCCGGCCTCTTAGCGGCATCGATTCCGGAGAGTTGTCCTGACTCAGTCGTCAGCATGTTGGCGGCAGAGATGAAGCGTTTTGGCATTGTCGTTGAGAAGGCAACAACCAACAATCTGGAAGTTTCAGTCAAAGTGCGGGGGGAGATTACGCTCAATAGTGACCGCACAGCCCATATTGTTCCCCGGGTATCGGGTATTGTTTTAAAGGTTTACCGTACCCTTGGAGATTTTGTTGAAAAAGGGGGCGTTATGGCAATCATCGAAAGTCGGGAACTGGCCGACGCCAAGACCGATTATCTGAGCGTCATCAAACATCTCGAATTAGCTGAAATTGTTTTTAAGCGTGAAAAAAAATTACGGCGCAAAAAAGTCAGCTCCGAGCAAGATCACCTGGCCGCCAAGCAGGCTTTCGCCGAAACTGAAATTACGCTGAAAAATTGTGAACAGAGGCTGAAAATCTTAGGTTTCAATAAAACTGAGCTCAAGAAACTGTCGTCCGAACCGGCTACCGAGTTGAGCCGGTTTGCGGTACGCTCCCCCTTTACCGGCCACATCATTAAGAAAGATATTGCTCTGGGTGAGGTGATCACGGATACGAAAGAGATATTTGTCGTCGCTGACCTGACCACAGTCTGGGTCGATCTTGACCTCTATCGCAAAGATGCCGACAGCGTAAAAAAAGGCCAGAAAGTATTCATCACACTGCCCTCGCAAAGGCGGCCGCTTGCGGCTGTTATTGATTACGTCGCCCCTCTGGTTGATGAAAGCACTCGCACCACCATGGCCCGGGTCATCATCAATAATGAGGATGAGGTTTTACGTCCCGGCACTTTTATCACGGCTGAAATTGTGACAAAAGAGATTGCGGCCGGGGTGGTTGTCGATCGAGATATTCTCCAAGAAGTCGGCGGCCAAACTTGCGTTTTTGTTCAGGATGAACACGGTTTTGAACCCCGCCCGGTACGTCTGGGCGAAACTAATGCGAGAAAAGTGGAGATCATCGCCGGACTTTCTCCGGGTGAGTTGGTGGTCGTAAAAAACGGTTTCCGCCTCAAAGCGGCCCTGGAAACCGGCGTTGGTTCCGGCTGCGGCACCCCCGGCCATATTCATTAGTTTCAAACTAATTAATTCTAATGGAAAAAGATTAAAATTATATTTTTCAGCTTTTAACAAAATCCGTTTGCAGGCACAAAGGCACAGAGGCAAAAGGCACAAAGTTAAAAGCTAAAAAACTTTGTGCCTTTGTGCCTGCTGCCTTTGTGCCTTACAAACAACCTGTTTAGTTCCAACTTTAATTATTAAGTCAAGAATTGACTTTACTCTAAAATGGAGTTTTCAATAAATGATTGCAAAACTGGTACAATTTTCACTAAAATATAAGCTTTTGATGCTTATCCTTTTTTTTACGGTCTGTAGTGCCGGGGCCTTGTCATTTACGCGTATGTCAATTGATGCTTTTCCCGACATCAGCCCGAATTTGGTTCAGGTTTTTGCTGAAGTTGAGGGGATGGCGGCCGAAGAGTGTGAACAGTTTGTCACGCGCCCGGTCGAAGTCATCATGCGCGGCATCCCCGGTGTCACTAAAATCCGTCCCTCTCATCATTTGGTCTGGCGACCATCAATATCTACTTTGACGATACAACTGACATTTATCGTTCCCGGCAGCTGGTTTCTGAACGACTCAAAGAGGCGGAGGAAGCAATTCCCAAAGGGGTTATGCCGCACGGTCTCAAGATGGGCGCGATCGTCAGCGGCATGGGTAAGATTTTGGGTTACTATCTCGAAGCTGGCGACTATGACATTACCGAGCTCCGCACCCTGCAGGAGTGGATTGTTAAACGTGAGCTGCAGACCGTGCCCGGGGTGGCCAAAGTCATCAGTCAGGGCGGCCATGTCCGTCAATACCAGATTAAAGTCGATCCGGATCTTCTGACCGCCTATAATCTGACTTTAGATGAAGTGGTTGCGGCCGTTCGACGCAATAATCACAATCTTGGGGCCGGGATTATCGAGCGCGGCTCGGAAGAGTTGATCGTGCGCAGCCTCGGCCTGCTCGGTTCACTCGATGATCTTAAAAATACGGTGATTACGACCCGCGAAAAGCGGCCAATTTTTATCAGCGATATCGCCATTGTCGAGAAGGGAAAAGCTTTTCGGCGAGGAGTCTCGCTACTCAATGCCGACAAAGAGATTGTCAGCGGCACCATCTACAAAACCTATGGTGCCAACTCCTTTGCGGTTATCGGCGAGGTCAAAGAACGACTCGAAAAAATCAACCAATCGCTGCCCCAGGGTGTAAAAATTGTCACCTATTACGATCAGGGCGGCCTCGTCAAAAACAGCATCAACACTGTGCGCAACGCCCTCTCTCTCGGTCTTTTAATGATCTCCATCGTCACCTTAGTTTTTTTACGTAATTGGCGTAATTCACTGGTGGTTGTCGGAGCCCTGCCTTTTGCGACCCTCTTTGCCGCAACCCTGCTCTATTATCGGGGGATTCCCGGCGATCTCCTCTCTTTTGGCGGTATTGCCATCGCCTTGGGGATGATCGTTGATGCGACCATCATTATGGTTGAAAGATTGCAATCGGCTTTTGCCACGACAGATGAAAAGGCCTCACCCGGCACCCTGATTCTACGTGCCGCCCAAGAGGTTGCGACGCCCATATTTTTTGCCAGTGCGATCATTATCATCGTTTTTTTGCCGATTTTTACGTTAGGCGAAGTTGAAGGCAAAATGTTTCGCCCGCTGGCAATCGCGGTTACCGCAACCATGATCGGCGCCCTGATCTATGCTTTGATGATTGCCCCGGTTCTTTTTCGTCTCTTGCGCCCCAAAAAGAGTCAACAAAAAGAGCCTGATTACAACGAAAGTGCCCTGTTGAAACATTATCGGAACATTTTAAACTATTTCCTTGAGCGCCGTTGGCTGGTTACTTTAATCATTGTCGCCCTGCTTCTTTCCGGCGGCCTGACCTTTGCAAAACTCGGTAAAGAGTTTGTCCCGACTCTGCAGGAGGGCACCCTGCAAAGTCTCGCCTATATGAACCCCAATATCTCTTTAGAAGAGATCACCGCCACAGCCAAAGAGATGGCAAAAGAGATGAAAGCCTTCCCCGAAGTTAAAGAGGTTGTCGTTGATATCGGTTATGGCGAGGTCGGCCCCCATATGCACCACACCAATTACGCCTGTATGAATATCACTTTGCAGCCAAAAGACAGATGGCAGACGGCCTCAAACCAGGATGAGTTGATTGAGCTTATTGACCAGCGAATCAAAGATTTTCCTGGAGTTTCGACAACTTTTTCTCAACCGATCAAGCATGAAATTGACGGCCTTATCGGCGGGGCCGGGAGCAGTGTGGTAGCTAAACTTTTTGGCGATGATTTTGATACTTTGCTGGAAAAAGCCGCAGAAATCAGCGAGGTTCTGGCCCATATAGAGGGGGTTGCCGATCTTCGTACCGAACAGGTTGATGGTCAAACCCAGTTACAGATAACCATAAAACCGGAAGCCGGGATCCGGCATGGCTTAAGCAAGGATGAAGTGCAACGGACAATTTCGCGCGCCGTCGCGGGTGAAACTGTAGGCCAGATTTTCAAAGGGGAACGGATGTTCGACATTACGGTACGTTTTAACAAAGCGTCGCGTAATTCGATTGCTGCCATAAAAAAGCTTCTGATCAAGACCCCCGGCGGTTACAATGTTCCGCTTGAAGAGTTGGCCGAGATTGAAACCGTCTCCGGCTTACGCCAGATCAGTCGCGAGGATACGCGGCGCTACATCTCCATTCAAAGCAACGTTCGGGGCCGGGATTCGGGCAGTTTTGTCGACGAGGCCCAGCGCCAAATTGCCGAAAAAGTTGTGCTGCCCCCCGGTTATCACTTGGCCTGGGGCGGTCAGTTTGAGTTGCGAGAAGCGGCGAACAAAAGGTTGTTAATGGTGATTCCTTTAACCCTGCTCTTAGTCATGGTCATGCTCTACGGACTTTTTAACTCATTCAGTAATGTTGTTCTGGTGATGCTCAATATCCCCCTGGCCCTAGTTGGCGGCGTCATCAGTCTTGCAATTTTTCAGGAAAATCTAAGTATTCCGTCATCCATCGGTTTCATTGCCCTCTTCGGCATCGCTTTAACTGATGGCCTGGTTCTGATCTCTCGCTTTGAGCACCTGAAAAGCAAAGGCTACGATCTTAGAAAAAGGGTTTTGGCTGGCTGCAGCTCCAAACTGAGGCCGGTTCTGATCACAACCATCACCACCGCTGTCGGCCTACTGCCGCTGATTTTCAGCAACAGCACCGGCTCGGAGATTCAACGCCCATTAGCTGTCGTCGTAGTCGGCGGCCTCTTCTCATCAACCCTGCTGACGTTAATCGTCATCCCGACTCTTTATGAACAATTTGCCAAGAGATGGCAAAAGAAGTAGCAACAAAGCGCTGGTCCGTGCTATTTCTACCTCTGACCAGCGCTTTTATGACATTTTTGTTGAAATTTTCATTTAATCTTCGATATAAGTAAAAAGGTAACCACTCAGGCGCCCGCCATAAAGTCACAACAAATGGGGATGAACTTTGCTTCGCCCTCATAAACGGGGTCACACACCCCAAGAGTGCTTCCTCGCTACGCTCACAGCGAAGCCTGGGGTGCTGACGCACCTTGTGTACCAGCAATGACCCCAACCCCGGCAGATTGAGAGCAGAACCTGAATAGTAACAAGAGGAGATTTAAAATGCTCAAAAAATTATTTTTTCTGGCGGCCACATTATTTTTGATAGTTGGCGGGGTCACCATCTTTCGTGGTCTTGACGGACAATCCAATGTGACTGTCACCTTTGCCAATGCCAAACATCTGATGGTCGATGACCATGTCTATCTCTCCGGTGCTCTGGTCGGCAAAGTCCGAGCTATCAAAGCGGATGCCCGACAGGTAGCCGTGACCATCAATCTAAAAAAAGGTTTTTTCGCCCAAATCTCCTCGACCTCATCCTTCTTTATTGATAATGACGCACGCAATGACAAAAGAAAATGTGTCCTGGTCAGACTCTCCCACAAAACCGGCAATCCCATCACCCCTGAGACGCGATTGGTTGGCGTTGATTCAGCTTTTGCCTGGTCAATTATAGAGGCCGAGAAACGTATGGCCGAGATGACCAATTCAGAACCTTTAGAAAAAAGCTCCGATGATTTGGCAAAAGTCTGGCAGGATATCCGCCAGGCTTTTGCTGAAATCGACTTCAAAAAAATGGAGAAAGCGCTCGCAGAAAAAACCGAGCAATTACGACAAACTTTCAATCAAGCCCGGGAGTCGGAAAGCTACAAGCAAACCATGACGGAGATCGAAAACAAACTGGAAGAGTTGAAACAGGCAATAAAAGGGGCGGCTGACAGCCAAGCCGTCCAAGAGCTCAAAGAGACCCTCGAAGGCCTCTTCAAAAAACTGGAAAAAGAGTCCCCGGAAAGAAGTGATGTCAAAATTTAGCGTAAGAAGTCGGGAGGTCGAAATGAAAAGAATAATTCATTCAATTGTATGGCTCATAATTGCTCTCCTCAGCTATAGTGAGGCCAACGCTTTTATCGTTGACCATCAATGTACGGATATCAACAAGATTCCCACCTCATGGTTGCAGGCGGCCAGAAACAATCTGCGAATCGGTTATTCCCATACCTCCCATGGCAGCCAGTTGATAAGCGGCATAACCGCTTTTCGGGGTAGTGAAGGTTCAAGATATTATTTCACCCGTTCCGGCAGGGGAGCCGAACCCTACGTCTTCATAAATGATTACTGGGCTAATAATGGAGCCGGTGACCTGGGTCATAGAGGAGATTTGAGATGGGTAGATGCAACGGAAACCATGCTCAACGATCCCGACAATGACCGAAATGTGGTTATGTGGTCATGGTGCGGCGGAGTCAGTGACAACAATGCTGACGGCATCGACACATACCTAAATGCCATGCACCAGCTTGAGCAACGCTATCCCGGAGTCACTTTCATCTATATGACCGGCCACCTGGATGGCGGAGGGGCGGCGGGCAATCTCCATCAGATGAATGAGCGCATTCGCAACTATTGCCGGAACCACAATAAAATTCTTTTTGATTTTGCCGACATTGAAAGTTATGATCCTGATGGTGCAGTCAACTTTATGCAACTCATGGCTAACGACAATTGTGACTACAGAAGTAATGAGTACAAGCTAAACTGGGCTCGCGACTGGATTGCCGCTAATCCTAGCAGCGATTTGACGGTAACAACCGAAAATTGCACCAGTTGCGCTCATTCACAATGTTTGAACTGCATCCTCAAAGGCCGTGGATTCTGGTGGATGATGGCCCGAATTGCTGGCTGGGAGCCCGGCGAGCCTGACCCTCCGGCCCCGCTCACAAAACTCTATTATCCTCATGTGGCCAGTGGAGATGGAATTTGGCAAACTGAGATATGCGCACTCAATCCCGATAACCGCCAGACGATTAGCGGTGTTTTCAAAGCCTATGATAATAATGGACAACCGGTTTCCGACAATCTCGACTTAAACCTGTCTCCACATGCCCGTCAAGTCATTAACATTGCCGAACAATTCAGAAATCCTGAAACCATCGGCTATATTGTTTTGGAATGTGATTGCGAGAATATTACCGGATTTATAAAATTCTTTATTGACGAAGTCTGCCGGGTTGCCATACCTGCAGTCTCTCAGCTGAACTCAGGGGCTGTTCCGATCACTCATATCGCTTCAGATCAGCACTGGTGGACCGGTTTAAGCTTGGTTAATACGACACTGTCGGAAAAGATATTATCTCTCTATTTTAATAACGGAGTGATGAAAAATGTGACTCTCGTCCCGGGAGAGCATCGGGCCTTTTCGATAAAAAGCCTGTTCGATAACACTCCTCAACCAGACATAAATTCAGCAATTATCGAAGGGATGGTCGGAGTCGTCGGACTGGAACTTTTCGGCAACGGCAATCAATTAAGCGGAATATTATTAAGTGACAAGAGTTCCACTGAAATTTATTTTCCTCATATCGCCGATGATCAACAGTGGTGGACGGGAATTGTGGTTTACAATCCCCTTAATGCGGAATCTGTCTTAACAATCTCGCCCTTTACTACAAACGGCTCGCCGTTACCAGTTCAAACCACAACCCTTTTACCCTATGCCAGGTATCGGGGCACAATAAGCACGCTTGATTTAGCGCCGGAGACGGCCTGGATCAAACTTGAAAACGCAAGTGGGGTCTCCGGTTTTGAGCTTTTTGGCACCAGCGACAACCAACGCCTGGCTGGCTACTCTGGAGTCGGCATCGGCGGTTCTAACGGCATACTGGCTAATCTTGAAAAAAATGGTTGGACCGGCATTGCTCTAGTCAATATCGAAACAACTCCGACAACCGTTAGACTTAAGGCTTATAACGATTCCGGAGAGACAATCGCCACGGGTTCTATAGTTCTACGAGCTTATGAGAAAAAGGTTCAAATCGCGGCCGATTTTTTCACCACAAGCATCGCAGGCGCCACCTATTTCACCTACTCCACAGATGGCGATAAGCTGGTTGCTTTCCAACTCAACAACAGCCATGACAACACCATGCTTGATGCCTTACCGGCTATAAGATAGGAAGAAATAGAGCCTAGACCAACTCGGGCTCCGACATATCTCGGATCTGTTCCAGCAGACCTTTGCCTAGATATTTAAAGAGTTCCTGTTGGGCCTGAGCCTCTGGGTCATCTTCAAGTTTCCCAAGATGATCGGCAAAAAGTTTTTCTACGGGGCGGAGGAAGTGCTCGGTCTTCAATTTTTTCTCGGCCGCCCACTCTTCAATAAATTCGGCCATCCGCTCGATAAGTTCCTGAACCCGTTCTTCGGTCGAAGACCGCTCCGGCAGTTCAAGTCTTGAAGGAGTACCTTCGAGGGCTTCCGCATCACCATAATTGGATACCGACGAAACCTGAGTCATCTCTTCAATTGTGATCAGGCTCTGATAACGGTAATCAGCATCAACGGTGTCAATGCTCTCAAGCTCGAGGATTTTGGCCGCATCCTGAGCCGCTTTGAGAAGATCACCGCCCTGCAACGTATCCATCATCAGTTTATCGATGATCTCTAAAGCCTCTCTGATATCTTTACGTTCCTGCTCGCTAAGATCACCTTCAATACTCAGGGGAAATTGGGTTTCCTGACTATAAGAAAAAATATCGGTATGAGACTGTGCGGTTTGCTGGCACATAAGATCACCGTTTTCACCACTAACCAGCGAGTTCCTCTGATAAAAAGCGTCATAGCTTGCCGCCTGAAAACTGGTATCGTTTTTATAGGAGAGGGTGACTTTATCGCCTTCGTCCGTTTCAATAGCTATATCTTTACTAAAGCTGGTTGAGGCGGTCACCCGGGCGGCTTTCAAAGCCAAAGAGGTATATGAGTTTTCGGGCTGGGAATTCCCGGAGAGGGCACTCTGGTCAAGTTGCTTGGGAACTAAGCTTGAAATAGTACTCATTTTCACATCTCCTTACCAAAACGCGCACAGAAACAATTTCTCCTGCTATCGGCAGAAAATGGAAAAATCTTTAGGAAATAATCAGCGCTCTACTTTTTCCAGGGCGTGACTCCGATCTTGACTTAAATCGATTCCGGCCAAACTGCCCGACTCCGTGGGCAAAACCAGCGTCAAGGTGTTAAGGATGTCGAGTTGACAGGAGCCGGAGATGGTTTCTAAATTGAGGATATGGCCTCCGGCCTGGCGCTTTTGATCGAGAAAATGAAAGTGATAGCCGGGGACATTGATGCCTTTGACAAAGGGCGGCGAACGAAAGCCGACGATAGTTCCGGCAACCTCTTCAAGTTCAAAGATCTTCTGATCTTTAATCACCTGGGCCAGGGGCTGATAGGGTTTTGACTGGGCCGGAACGCTACGCACTTTCATACGTTTGAAAAGGCCTTCGATCTTGACCGCAACAAAGAGATTCCGGTTGGGTAAGATCTCATCCAACAGTAATTTTAAAGCCTTATAATTCAGGCCGGGCTCTATAGTAATCTCTTGATCAGAGGTAAAAAAACAGACACTGGCAAAGGGCGTTTTCAGCTCTTTGGACGGCTGATAGACCCGGCCATCGATCTTGACCTGATAGACGGTGCCGTCAAGAACCACCATCTCTCCATCGAGATGATCAAAAGTTCCAATCCCGAAATCACCATGACCGAGCAGTTCACCACAACTCATCTCACCGTCATAAACCCCGGCCAAAAGTGCATCAATCGTTGAAGTCTGGGTCAAACGATTGCCGGTGGCACAACCCCAACCTGAAAGCAGTACCATTCCCAAAAGAGACAAAAGCAGAATTTTGCGGAAACTAAAAAATTTACCCATCTTTAACCACCCAATCTTGAAATATTCGTTAATAGCCACTGAATGGCTAAGTAAAAATTTCGATAGACAAGTTGTTGTGATTTTCCAGGCGCGAGACCATACATGTAGTATGTCGAGTGTCTGGAGAATCACAACAACGCAGGATATCGGAACTTTTTACAACGCCATTTTTCATTTGAAACTCTCTTCGGGTAAGGGCTGATTGATGATAACATCAAGAAAATTGATCGCGGTGTAATCGCCATCCGCTTCACGAATAACAATCCGTGTAACATAACGGTAATCGGCCGAGAAAGTAATCTCTAAAGAGGCCACCAGACGACGGGCAGCCACCTCACGGGGAACCAGTTTAAGCGATGGCGGTTCAGAGTTTAATTCGGGGCTTAATTGGGGATTTAATTCAGAATCCAGAAGGGTCAAAATATACTCTTTTTGCAAAAAAGCAAAATCGGCCGTCGTCCAGGCCGTAACTTGGGTTGCAAAATGACGCAACCAGGGTTCGTCAGCGAGCTTAAACGATTGCGCTTTACCACCTTTCTCATGCCAGCGCCGACCGTTAATTCCACAAACCGAAAGTCCGGAAAGCACTGGCTCGACCAATTCCCAACGCCAGCAATCGGGCCGATGAAAAGCAAAATTGCCCCGGGCTTTAAGCACTTCGGCAAAAGCCTTAAGATATTTCTCTTGCACCATTGTGCTGGTAATGGTCTCAACCCCGGCAGCCGCCTCCCGGATCCGTTGCAGCGTTGGTTCAAGCAAGTTTTCGGCCTCTATTTTGACTGAGTCAGCTTCTCTCTCCACAGCCCCAACCGGCGACGACAGGCAACCTGAAAACAGACCTAACAACAGACAGAAAAGAGTGACAACTCGACACATATCATATAACCTAAATAAGCAGCAGAAGTCAGAGTGAGCATTGCTTCGCCCTCTTCGGTTCTGTTTCAAAACTGCCGGGATTGGGGTCATTGCTGGTACAAGGTGCGCTAGCACCCCAGCTTTGACCCCGTTTATGAGAGCGAAGCAAAGTTCGCCGCTATTTATTGTAACTTTATGGTGGGCACCTTAATAGTTACTCGAATAGTAACTATTCCTGTGACTCTTCCTCGGGCGGCAGCCAGATTTTCAACTCGGCTTCGACAACTCTTTCATCGGCGACTTTAACCTCCGCCTCAGCCAGAAAAAAAGTCTCTACCTGAGCCGTAGTTGCAACCTTGATCGTAACCTCTTCACTGACAGCAACCCGCCGATGACAAATAAGGTGTCGGACTCCGACCAGAAAACCCATGCTCGGCGGCAGACCGGCGAGCTGATCTTCGTAACCTCGCAAACAGGCATAAGCCTGAGCCATCATCTCCAAGAGAACAACCTCTTCGAGTAAAGCCCCTTTTTTTTTGTCATCTTCGACCGCAAAAACTGAACCCGTCTTAGTTCCACCTAGGATTATCCCGGCTCCGGTCTCCGGATCATAAGTAAGCAGCGCCTCGATCAAAAGCATGGTTTTACGGTGCGGTATGAGGTCGTGGGCGGGCAGTGGCAATTCAAGATTTCCCATCACGAACTACCCCAATCTCTAGCCACCCAACCTGCATCCAGATGCAGCAGACGTTTCTCACTACCGACAATCTCAAGACGAATGTTGAGAAGGTTTTCCGTCGGCAATAAACTTGACGCTTTTTCGGGCCACTCAATAACCAAAATGCCGGGAGCGGCAAGATAGTCGTTAAATCCCAACTCAAAAAGCTCATCCATATCGCCGAGCCGATAGAGGTCAAAATGGTAAAGCGGCAGACGACCTTGATATTCGTTAATCAAAGTAAACGTCGGACTATTGAGATAGTACCAATCTGAAACGCCAAGACCTTTAGCAATACCTTTGGTGAGCAAGGTTTTCCCGGCCCCGAGCTCTCCTTGCAAGGTGATAACAGAGAGCTCATTTTTAAATGAAGCGCCAAGACTCTCGCCAAAGGCCAGAGTCTCCTCGGCCGACGAGGTTGCTATCGGACTCTCCCACATTGTACCAATTTCCTCAACCATTAAGATCACAAACCAACGCCGAAAGGGTTTCCGGCAGTGCCTGACCAAGTTCGACGGCAGTAACACCATGACTGAATCCTGCCGCCAGCAGGCGGTCGGCAATCAGACCATGGAGAAAAACGCCGGATTGGGCGGCAGCTAGAGGCGCTAAGCCCTGAGCCAGAAAACTGCCGATAATCCCGGTCAAAAGATCACCGGAACCCGCAGTTGAGAGCAGATAGTTGCCGCTTGAATTTATTGAGAGTGAACCATCAGGAGTGGCGATCACGGTACCGGCCCCCTTGAGAACTACATGCACACCCCATTGCAAGGCCAATTTGCGAGCTGATGCCAGACGACTATTTTGAATGTCGCGACTTGTGCATTTTAACAGACGAGCCATTTCGCCGGGATGTGGCGTCAAAATTGTCTGCGGCCGACCTTTGGGCATTATTTCAGGAGATTTAGCCAACAAAGTCAAGGCGTCGGCATCAAGAACTACCGGCAGAGCACAATCACGCAGCAGAGATGCCACCAATTCACCGGAATTTTCATGCAAGCCAAGTCCGGGACCTATCGCCAACGCGGTTTTTCCGGAGCAGAGATTTTCGAGTTCAGCTTTAGTCGGCAAAGTCATCAAGCCGGCGGAATCTTCCGCCAAAGCCGCCAACATCAAGGCCGGATTGCGCCCTTCAAGGTGGGCCGCAACCGTTGTCGGCAGAGCTAAAGTGCTGAGGCCACAGCCGCAATGTAAACCGGCTCCGGCCGCCAAAAGTCCAGCCCC
Organism: Candidatus Tharpella aukensis; assembly: GCA_021163445.1. Taxonomy (GTDB): domain Bacteria; phylum Desulfobacterota; class Anaeroferrophillalia; order Anaeroferrophillales; family Tharpellaceae; genus Tharpella; species Tharpella aukensis. Next base: position 20,752 of record JAGGWR010000327.1, on the reverse strand, counting down.
GGCTTTGCCCGGCCCACCGGCAAAGGTGAGAAGGTGACCGCGGTTACCCTTATGGCCATTTTCCGTTGGCGTTTGCGGCAACAACGGACGGCAGTAATCGGCCGTCAGTAACCGGGCGGCGGACTTATCGTCCTCTTCGTCAGCCCAAGCTTTTGGAATCCCGATATCAACAATTTCAACCCGACCCGCATATTCATGGCCGGGATAAACAAAAAGACCCGGCATGGCAAAAGCAAATGTCGCCGTCGCCGTCGCTTTGACGGCATTACCCAGAGGCAGACCAGAATCGGCATTAAGACCGGAAGGAATATCAAGCGCTAAAACCGGCCCTGAAAACTGGTTGATAGCCGCGATAATCTCGGCATAAAGAGCTCGGACATCACTATTGAGACCGGTTCCTAAAAGCCCGTCAACCAGCAGTTTCTGTGTTTTAAGCGTTGGTTTTAAAACTTGCCAGGCGACCTCATCGAGAAGTTCCTCAACCTGACCGCCAAGGCGGATAAAAGCATCAAGATTAATTTTGGCATCGCCGCCGATTGCAACAATAGAGGCCGTCAATGCCACCTTAACCCGGTGAAAGCCGGCCAGCAGCAAAACCCGGGCGACAACAAATGCGTCGCCGCCGTTATTACCTTTACCGGCAAAGAGCAGTACTGCATCATCCCGGCTACCGAGCCATCCGGCCTCCTCAATAATTCGCACCGCCCCGCGCCCGGCCTGTTCCATTAAAACGACGCCGGGAATCCCGATTTCATGAATTGCGCGGCCATCTAAAGCCCGCATCCGGGCCGCAGTAAAAAGTTTTATATCTCCATTCATCTTATCTCTCCCTACGCATTTTTTCCAGTTCCTGCGACATCAATTCTTTCACCTGTTTGCGCATTGCCACATGAGCATCATCGCCGTTGAAGGCGGCCGGGTCGAGCGGGGCCAGTGCGTGCATGCGAATGGCGGCGGGGTGCATCCGGAAAGAACCCGGCGGCAGCAGGATATCGGTGCCCGAAATACAGAGCGGCACCAGCGGCAAGCCCAGTTTCAGGGCCAGCAGAAAAGCCCCCGAATAGAAACGCTGCAACTCTCCATCTCGACTGCGATGACCCTCGGGGTAATAAAGAATTGAACCTCCGGCGGCAACAATTGCCTTAGCCGGTTCCATACTCTCGGAAAAACCGAGCTCCTCGACATCAAGATAGCGGGCCAGACGCATAAAAAATGTATACCAGAAAAGCCGGCGAAAAGGCCAAGCCCTGACCGCAAAGGAGATATTGCTGACCGGCTGCATCGCCATACAAAAAGTATCAAAAAAGGAGAGGTGATTAATCACGTAGATACATGGCGTCCGCTCCCGATATTGCTGGTCAAAACCCTGCAATTCGTAGCTGACAAATGGGGCGATAATCAACATCCAGCCGCGCCCGTATAACCAGATAAAATGACGGCTAATCCGGTCCACAGACCAGCCGGTAACAATTTTCCAGAAACAAAAAGCCACCGGTGATATGAGTAAACCGATAATAGTCCAGAGAAAAAGCAGGGGATAGACCCAAAGATTCATCAACCAGACAGCAGGGGATAAATCCTGTAAAGGGCCGTTAGAAAAAGCGTCGGATTTTTTCACAAGCTTACGACACCATCCTAAGAGGCGGCCTCGGTTTCCCGTTTTTTTTGCAAAACAAACTGATGAATATCGCCCAGCGTGTGAATCTCGCGCAAGCCCGCATCGTCGCGAATCTTGATGCCCAGGGCTCCTTCTAAAACAACTACCATATCAACTATATCGAGACTATCAAGCCCCAAATCAGCAAAAATCTCAGCCTCCGACACCATCGTCGAAATCTCAAGTTCAAACTCTTCGACCAATGAATCATTGACCAAAGAGATTATTTCCGTATCCGTCATATTATCCTCAAGTTATCATTGCCCTGCTCTGATTACCAGGGAGCAATTGACTCCTCCCAGAGCAAAATTATTTTTTAAAGCCAGGCTGGTTGTCTGTTTTTCGATAGCGGTGAAAATTCGCGGCCCTTGGCAGCGAGGGTCGATTTCGTCAAGGTTACGAGTCGGGATAAGTTCACCGCGACACATCATTTCAATCGTGGCGATGGTCTCCAGGCCGCCGCTGGCGGCTAAAGTATGACCGAGATGACCTTTTAAGCTGCTAACCGGAATCTGATCACCAAAAAGACCTAGCAAAGCTTGAGCTTCAGCAGTATCACCTTTTTCGGTGGCCGTCGCATGGGCGTTGATGTAGTTGATCGATCCCGCCTCAACCCCGGCATCCGCCAGAGCCAGAGCCATACAACGCTGCATGGCGGCACTGCTGGGTTCGGCAATACTGCCGGTTTCGGTCAACGTCGCAAAACCGCTGATTTCGGCCAAAATCTCCGCTCCCCGCTCTTGGGCCGACTGTAAATCTTCCAAAACCAGAATCCCGGCTCCTTCGCCACAAACAACCCCGTCCCGCTCCCGGTCAAACGGACGAGAAGCCAGCTCAGGCCGATCATTATAGCGAAAAGAGGCGGCATTCATCAAGTCAAAAGTTGCGGCCGAAAGCGGGTGAAACTCTTCCGTACCGCCGCAAACCATCACATCTTGCACTCCTGATGCGATCATTTCATAAGCATATCCCAAAGCCTGGCACCCGGTGGCACAAGCCGCCGCCGGGGCCAGCAGGCGACCTTCGAGACCAAAGAAATGGGCCACATTGGCGGCGGCCGAATGGTTCATGGTCTTGAAAAAAAGCGAAGTTTTCATGCGCGAAAAACTTTTGTCCCGAAAATGATCGGCAAAAAAATTTTCGCTGGTCTCTAAACTGCTGATTGTGGTTCCGACCACGACGCCGTAACGCCCACTGCCATATTCGGTTTCCGGTAAAGCGGCTTGAGCCAGAGCTTCTTGAGCCGCAAGCACTGCAAAAATTGATTGCCGCGACATCGAACGCCGCTTACTCCGGGGAATCTCTTTTCCGTCGACCCCCGGCACCAACGCCGCAAGCCGGGTTCTCAGGCCGCCGTACTCTTTAAGTTCATCAAGAATCTTAATCGCGCTGCGCCCCTCAACCAAGCCGCTGATCAGAGCCGTAACACCCCGACCAAAGGGCGAGACTGCGCCCATTCCGGTAACCGCTACACGCCGCTGGCTTCGAAAAATATCCATCTGCTTCGTTCCCCTTCAATCTTCGTCACTGCGGCGTACTGCTTGTACGCCTCATTCCTCAGCTTTCGGGCGCCTCGCAGCTGAACATTTTTCATTGCCACCCCAATTTGATTTTTACAACCCTGCGGTATCACGCCGCAACGCTTCGACCCGGTCGTGACCGACGATTCCGCCAACCGTTATCAAGGCCGAAGTTATCGCCCCGAGCAGGCCGGGTGCGGCAGTCGCCTGGCCTGCCAGAAAAAGACCGGGCAGACGGGTTTTTGCGGATGGATTAAATTGTCCCACCATATGCTTTACTCCATAAAGTGAACCGTGAGCCGAGGCGTTGATTCGCTGCAGGGTTTTACCGGTCGCCACACACTCAACTTCCAGTCCGGGACCAAGTTCGGGCAACAATTCAATAATGCGCTTACGCACCAGTTCCCCAGTTTGCGCTTTTCTTTCGGCATAACTAAGCGTTGCCGAAACCTCGGTTCCGGGTTCATAGTAAGGAGCCGGAAGAATCGCCGTCACGCCACCTTCCCAATTGTTGTCGGAAGCGTCCGAACCAGCAGAACCGGCAAAATTAAGATAAAGCAGACGTTCAGAAAGCGGCAGATCAGGATCAAACATCGCTTTTCCCGATCCCGGCAGGAAAAAAAAGTTACGGCCCTGAAAATTATGAACTGGTAACGAATCTACTCTAGGAGTAATTCCTCGCTGGCGCTCACAGCGCACCCCAAGAGTACTTCCTCGCTTACGCTCACGGCGAAGAAAAACAATCTCCGCCCCCGGACTCTCTTTCAGAGCGGCCAGGCGACGGCGATAGACTGGTCGAAAAACCGAAGCCGGTAACAATTTCAACATAGCCTGAGGATGCAGCGTGGAGATACAACCTGAAGCCTGCAACTTAACCCCGTTGGTACAACGAACCCCGGCAAATGCCCCGGCGGCGCTCAACTCGATCTCTTCTACCCTATGACGACAGAAAAGATCAACCCCGCATTGTTTTAAAACCGTAACCAATGCTGTAACCAGGGCGCGGCCGCCCCCTTTAAAAGTATGGGCCGAACGATAATAGCCATCGACAACCCCGGCATGGATGGCAAAAGGCACTTCGGAGGGCAAAGAACCATGCAACAAACAATGGATCTGCAACAAAGTCCGCAACTCTCCGCCAATGGCCAATTCGTCAAGAACCTGAGCCAGATTGTACTCGTGCAAGAGAGAGAGCCCCGAAGCTGACGATTCTCCTAAATCTTCGGGTTTCACTGGCTCCGGAAAACAGTAGTAAGGGAGTTTCCGGGTAATCTGTTGTATGCGTTCAAAGTATTCGCTTAAAGCTTGGCGCTGAGTCGGAAAATGCTCGCGCAAAGCATCGCCCAATGCCGCATAACCTTGCGGAAAAGAGAAGTTTAAACCACTTTCCGGCTGAACTACGGTATCGTAAACTTTAAGATCAAATGGAACTTTTTGCAGATGATCGGAAATCCCCAAAAGACGCAGGTTGAGATCAAGAACGCCGCCATCTTCGAGCCCCCCGGCATAATGAAAACCGGTTTCAAAATAGACATTATTGCGAACAAACCCCTCAACCAACGGTGCCGGTCGCGGTGCCTGCTCAACCACCGCCACTTTAAAGCCAAACCGAGCCAGCAACAAAGCGCTGCTCAAACCGGAGATCCCGGCACCGATAATCAGGTAATCATATTTCATTGCGAACTAAAATCAAGGAGAATAGAGGCGTTGGAGCCGCCAAAACCGGCGGCGTTACAGAGAACCTTCTCCGGCTTGTGGGATAGAGTTTGCTTTAGAATATGCAATCCTGTGGTCTTATCATCGGGAGTCGTAAAATTAATCGTCGGGGCCATAAAACCAGCTTGGGCCATAATTACAGCATAAACCGCAGTGGCCGCTCCAGCCATCCAGAGTTCATGTCCGGTCAGCGCTTTTAAAGCGCTGATATAAGGCGTATCCGCGCCAAAAACAGATCTGATATTCTCGGCTTCCGCAGCATCGCCAGCATGCGTCGAAGTTGCGTGGGCCAAAAGCAGAGTCACATCTTGGGCATCGATCGCCGCATCAACCAACGCCGCTCGCATCGCCCGGGCCAAGCCCTCAGAACTTGGCACCGAAAGCGTGCCACCATCCGACGAAAAACCGTAACCTCGAACTTCGCCCAAAATAGTTGCCCCCCGCTGCCGGGCCAGATCATAGTTTTCCAAAACTAACGCTGCCGCCCCGCCGCTGGGCACCAGACCGTCGCGATCGACATCAAAGGGTCGTGAAGCGGCAGCCGGATTATCAATCCTGGTCGAAAAAGCCCCCAAAGCGTCAAAACTGCACATCGACTCCCAGTTAATTTCCTGGGCTCCGCCGCAGACCACTCGCTCCTGACGACCTAAAGCGATCAAATCCGCTGCCTGACCAATAGCGTGACCGCTGCTCGAACAGGCCGAACTCAACGTCCAACTCGCGCCTTGAGTCCCGAGCAGAACATTAAGATTCATGGTTATGGCCGAGGTCATGGCGCGAAAGACAAGGCCACTGCCGAGTTTATGAGTCTCGCCATATTGACGTAAGATATCGACCTGCTCTACCACTGCCAGACAACTCGAATCACAACCAAAAATCAAGCCGCTTTGCGGGTTTTGCAAATCTTTTTCACTCAACCCGGAACCATCAAGTGCTTCACGCACCGCAACATAGGCGTTTTGCGCAAAATCGGGCATCGTTTTTCGCTGCTTACGACTTAAACAACGCTCAGGAAAAACCTCCGGCAGACGACCGGTCAAAGGACTGCGAAAACCCAAAGCTTGCCGCTCCTCATCAACCACAATCCCCGAACGCCCCTCGCGCAGCGAAGCCGCAACCTCTCCCGCCCCGATCCCGAGACAAGAGACAATCCCGACGCCGGTTATCGCTACTTTATATCGCTGCATCTTTCTGTTTACCTACAGATCAATCATGCAATTTGTGCCATTCTCTCAGCAATTACTTCGGCAAGCGGCAATTCCAAAAAAATTTCTTTGGGAAATAAATAATCTTCACCAGATTCATCAATGACTCTTATTTGATTATGTTTCAAGGCTTCGGGATCAGGTGTAACTTCATACAACTTCCGTGGCTCCAGTGATGCCGGGTAATTATTGTTATCTAAACAAACTGCAAACCTGTACATAGTCACACCCCCACCTTACACCTTAATCCAAAACTAAAAAGTCAAAATCAAAATTAAACAATTCCGCCATTAACGGCTAAAATCTGGCCGGTAATGTAAGAAGCCTTGTCGGAGCAGAGAAACGAGACCGCATCGGCGACTTCCTGAGTTTGACCGAAACGAGCCAGAGGAATGGTCGGCAAGATTTGATCAACCGGCAAATCCGCTGTCATCTCGGTCTCGATAAAACCGGGAGCCACCGCATTAACTAAAATTTTGCGTTTCGCCACTTCAGCCGCCAGGGATCTGGTCGCCCCGATCAAACCGGCTTTAGCAGCGCTGTAGTTAACCTGACCGGCCACCCCGATCTGGCCCGAAGTGGAGACGATATTTACAATTCTTCCGGCCCGCTTTCTCAGCATCCGCGCCACAACCAATTTGGTCACCAGAAAAAAGCCGTCGAGATGGACATTCAAGACCGACTGCCAATCGTAACGACTCATCATAGCCATGATTCCGTCCCGAGCGAAACCGGCGTTATTGATCAGGATATAAGGTGTCTCTTCCGCCAGCAACTCACTTAAGGCATCCTCAACCGCCTCCTCGTCGGCGACATCAAAGGGCAGCAAAAGGCATTGCCGCCCGCAAGCTGCAACCTTTTCAGCAACCCGTTGCGCCGCTTCATGATCTGAACGATAGTTAAGCCAGATATCGTAACCGTCGCCAGCCAGAGTTTCAGCAATAGCCGCCCCGATCCCGCGACTGGCTCCGGTCACCAGAGCAATTTTTTTATTTTCCGACTTCATGGGAGATTCTCACGGTAAACAGTTAGTATTTCAATCACATCGGCTCTGACACGATAAACAAAACTGTATCTTTGGTAAACTACACGCCGAACATTGAATCCAAACTCAGGCATGGGAGTACCTGAATCTGGAAACTGAATCAATACCGTCATCAGCCAATCTTCGAAACGATTTAAGTAATCCAACACAAAGTCATTGGACAGGTTTTGTCGATAAAGGTAAGAGGCAATCTCTTGCATGCGCTGACGAGCACGGGGAGAAAATACAATCGTCAGTTCACTCATATTCGGCTCGAATGCCTCTCATAACTTGATCAAGGGGCTCTGATTCCCCCGCCTCCAACTGTTGGATGGAGATGCCAATATCATGCTTAATTTTTTGCTGTTGAATAAACTCTGAAAAAGCTCCCGCAATAGAGTGTAAATCATTACCGTAAGTTTGCCTGATATTATTTTCAAGCTCCTGATTATCTATTTGAATATTCAGCATTATCAACTCCTGAGTTTACAGCCTTTTGCAAGATCTTTCCAGTTCTGACATAACCTGCTCAATACCTTACATTCACTACTCGCCCCTTACTGTTGAAATCGACGACCACGGTGCGGAAACGGTTACGCCAATATTTCCATTGATTATCATCAAGCGAGGGGGTCTCGTGGGCGGCGGGGTAGCCTAAAGCCGTCATTACCCCTTTTTTGGTCATCCCTTTGTAGGCCTTGCCTTTTTTGATTCCTTTCAGATCGATCTCCGAAAAACCTTTTAAGGAAATCGGCTTAGGCGAAAGAATCAACTCTTCATATTCATCAACACTCATCTGCATCCGTTTCGTATGAACCTCAAAAACGCCATGGCGACCATCCGGCAGGTCATAATAAAAGCCATAATTTTTCATGAAACGCTTCCAGGGGCGGACGGTTAATTTAGTATTGGGTGGAATGATAACATGACCAGCACCAGGATCGGTATAATTGGCATAACTCGACTTAAGCAAACCTTTTTTATCGGCCTGAGCGTGAATATTGTACTTATTGTACATAGTTTCGCTGGCCGCATAAACATTTGCAAAAAAACCACCAACCAGAAAACTTGTTACCAATAACGACAGGGTAACGATCCGAATCACTCTTTTACTCATTTTGTCCTCCTCGTTGTAAACGACTGAAATTTTCAGATAGTGAAACTTTGTATCTTTTTCGAGAATCACACGCTATACCTAAAATAAAGAGAAACATTCGTCAACCGAAAACATTCAATTTGCCTTTTACGACTATTTTTTTAGACAGCCTTCTACTCAAGCCAAGGCTCTTCCGGCCAAGCGTGTTTGGGGTAGCGTCCCCGCATCTCTTTGCGGACTTCGCGATAGGAACCGTGCCAGAAATCGGCCAGGTCATCGGTTACCTGCACCGGCCTGCGGGCCGGTGAGAGGACATGTAAAAGCAGCGCAATCCGGCCGCCGCCAATTTTAGGTGTCTCGCGGCAGCCGAAGAGTTCCTGTACTCGAGCCGCGAGCACCGGGACCGCGCCGCTGGTATAATCGAGTTGGGCACGACGCCCGGAAGGCAAGCTTAGCTCAACCGGGGCGAGTTGTTTTAATTTTTGCTGTTGTTGCCAGGTCAGACGTTCACGCAAAATTGTTTTTAAGTCAAGTCGGGCCAAACCATCACGATTGCGGATTCGACCTAATCGAGGGGCCAGCCAATTTTCGAGATCGTCCAACAAAGATTTTTTATCACAAGCCGGCCAAGACTCTTTTTCAACCAAGCCGCTGTTTCTAATAAACTCAACCCGGCGGCACCACTGGCGAAGGTTTTTATTCCAGGGTAAAAGATCAAGGCCGACGCGACGCACGCCTTCCAGCCAGGCACCAGCCACGGCTGCTGCCGGAGGCTCTCTTAAGAACCCCTCTTCGAGCGTCAAAGAGTCCAGCATTAGCTGTTGCCGAGCCACCACGGAGCCGCTCTTCTGATCCCAAAAAACCTGAGATTCACGTTTTAATAAATCGCCAAACTGTTTTCGTAAACTACTCTCGGAATAGGCTGCGGCCAGACGAATGCGGGATTTGCGCCTGTCTCCGGCAAGTTGAGCCACGACCAGATAGGAAGAGTGTGAAAGCGGTTCGGGATAGGCGAAAGCAACCTCTTGACCGCCACTTAATAAAAAACGTAAATCATCATCACGAAGTAAACGTTTTTTGGCAATCCGGTCAGGATAGGCAAAGGCTAATAATTCACCACTGAAATCGGTTGTTAGCTGACCTTTTTCGACAATTTTTAACTGCCGGGTCAACCTTTGCGCCTCGCGCCGCAATCTTTTCAAGAGCGCCCGATCAGCTCTTGCGGAAGTATGATTTTTTTCATCCGCCAGCAAGAGCTCAAGACGAAGATCGATATCGCAATCCGGTAGCCGGTCGCCAGGGGCGAGCGGGTCGCGCTCATTTAACAATGCGGCGAGCATTGCCGAAAGCCTTCCCTGACCGATTTTTTTACCGGCCAACAGCATCTGGGCTAAACGGGGATGAATCCCCAGTTTAGCCAGCTCCCGGCCATGTTCCGTAATCCGATTATCATCATCAACCGCCCCCAAACGGCGCAACAGGCTAAAAGCGGCATCGACCAAAGCTTGCGACGGCGGCGTCAACCAGCGCAAATCGCAAATCTTAGAAACGCCCCAAGCCGCCAGCTCCAAAACCATTGAGGTAAGATCAGCCAACCTGATTTCCGGCTGACTGAACTCTAACATTGCCGATTCATCACTCTTTGCCCACAATCTGTAACAGTAACCCTTGTCTTCGCGGGCGGCCCGGCCACGCCGCTGATCGGCCGCTGCCCGGCTGATTTTAACAATTTCCAGACGGCCCATACCGCTCGCCGGATCAAAACGCATAATCCGCCGCCAGCCGCTGTCAACCACAACCCTGACCCCGGGAACAGTAAGACTCGATTCAGCAATATCGGTAGCCAAAACCACTTTGCGAATCCGACATATTGAAGCCTTTTTTGCTAAATTTCCCTTTGCCAAAACACCCTTTGGCAAATCTTTTTTTTGCGAAAATTGAAAAGCGCGATCCTGAAGTTCGCGGGGCAGATTGCCATAGAGCGGAATAATTTCAATTTCAGGTTCAATTTTTGGATCTAAGGCCGAACCCTTTTCAGGTTGTCGGCCAACTTCACGCAAAAGTTCCGTCAGGCGACGAATCTCCCCGGCTCCGGGCAAAAAAACCAGGATATCACCGGTGGTTTCGTGCAGAGCCCGCACCACCGTCCGGGCCACAACCGGCAAGGAAAGTTTCGCCAAGCTGCTTTCAGCATGAAATGTCGTTACCGGAAAAGGTGCAAGTTTTGCTTCGAGAAGCGGAACTCCGCCGAGAAAATCGGCAATCTCACACGCCGCCAACGTCGCCGACATAACCATCAATTTAAGTTCAGGACGTAAGAGTTCCTGCACTTGCAAAGTAAAAGCCAGACCAAGATCGGCCTGGAGATGGCGTTCGTGAAATTCATCAAAAATGACCAGACCGTAATCACTTAAAGCCGGATCATTCTGTAGATAACGAGTTAAAACCCCTTCGGTGACCACCTCAATCCTGGTGCGGCGGCCGACCACACTCTCGTGGCGCACCCGAAAACCGACGGTCTCTCCGACCTCCTCCCCCAACAAAGCGGCCATACGCCGGGCCGCAGCCCGGGCCGCCAAGCGGCGCGGTTCCAGCATCACGATCTTTAAACCTGCAAGCCAAGGCTCATCCCGTAACAGTAACGGCAGCAATGTCGTCTTCCCGGAACCCGGCGGGGCCTGCAACACCACCTGCTGACCGGCTTGCAATGTTTGGCGTAGTTCCGGCAATAAATTCAGAACCGCTAAGTTCTTGACATCATCACGATCGAGAAAGTTGTTATCTTTTTGAACCATTATGAGGTTCCCGTTAAAACAAACATCGCTTCGCTTTCCACCAGCGGGGTCAAAGCTGGGGTGCTGACGCACCTTGTACCAGCAATGGCCCCAGCCGAGACAGACCGCAAGGTTACTGCCTTGTCAAAGCGCGATAAATACGCGGCAATTTGTCGGGTAGTTGTTTGACGTCGGCGATGACGGTGTGGTGAACGTCGCCGTAGAGATTATCGAGATGGGGTGAATTGACGGCGTTAATGGTAATCGCATGGACGTGGATAAATGAGCTCCGGCTTTCTCGAATCGCACTGCGACTGTCGGCAATCGCATATTCGTTACTATAATCCTGATCGTTAGGCAGACCGTCACTTAAAATAATCAGCAATTTGACCCGGGCCGGATACTCTTTAAGCTCTTTGGCGGCGTGACGGATGGCAGGCCCCATGCGGGTGTTTTTTTCCGGCCTAACCCCGCCGATGCGCCCTTTAACCTCATCAGTTAAAGGTTCGGTAAAGGTTTTGAGATAGAAAAATTCAGCCGCTAGGCGGCCGGAACCGGAAAAACCGGCCAGCGCGTAAGCATCACCAACTCGTTCCAGAGCCTCGCAAAAAAGAACCAGCGCCTCCTTTTCGACCGCGAGGATACTCTTACCCCCACCATCAAGCACCGCTTTGCGGGTCGAACTCGAGAGATCGACAAGAACAAAAAGCGCAACATCACGATCGACTTTTAAACGTTTGCGGTAGAGACGCTCATCCGGTGTGATCCGCATTTTTCGGTCAATCGCATACTCCAAAAGCGCATCGTAATCAAAAGCATCCCCTTCCGGCCAGTGGCGCAGAATCTGGATGGCTTCGGGCCGGATCAACTCAAAATTACGCCGAATCCGACGAATCAGACCGCCGTGATCAGCAATCGCCTCCTGATAGAAAGTGTCGTCACCGCCAACCCGGCGATGTTCAAGAAGTTTGACATGATTGCGCAAGTAATCATTAAGGCGATAGTCCCACTCATCATACCAGAACGTCGGCACCTGCTCATCCTGGTCTAAAACCGCAGCGGCGGCCGCACCTTTGGGCAAAAGCTCAGACAAATCAAATCCCGGCGACAATTTGAGCATCTGCTTGCCGCTCCGGTCGCGCAACTTGCCGGAACGTTCTAATAGTTGCCGTAAAAGTTCGGGTGTCAGTTGCAAACTCTGATCGTGCAAAATATCTTTGAGCTCACTTTTATCAACCCCAACCCCTTTTTCGGCCAGCTCCTCGCGCCAAAGATGAGCTTTTTTTTCGTTCTTCTGATCGGCCAGATAGACCAGATCAAAACGTAATCGCCGGCCAAAAGGGAATTTGAAAGCGATAAAAGCTTCTGCTATTGACGGTAAATCGGCCACCCTGCCGTAAACCTTTGCCACCCAATCGGCAACGTTATCAACTGTCGCCGCCGCATGTTGTAAGAGTTCGGCGGCAGCCGCCAGCTTGTCAGCCAAGACCAGTAATTCAGGTTCAAGGGGAGTACAGGTTGGGTTATAACGCTCCCCTAAAACCAATGCATGATAAAGATAGCAAACCAATCGCTCCCCAGCTGGAGCCTGCGGCGTAACTGCGGTCAAGTCTCCGATCACAACTTTGATGCGCCGGGCAAAACCGGGATAGTAAAGCTCTAAAAAGTAACGAATCCGAGCAAATTCAGCCAAATTAAAAAGTTTTTCCGCCAGTTCTGGTTGGGGAAAAAGAGCAAAAAAAACGTAGTAATCGGAAAAAGTAAAAGCCGCCGTCGCCGAAGGAATTGCAGTAGAGGTAGAAGTTGCAGCAGCAGCCGTATCAGCACCAAAACCAACCTCCGCGACCCGGCCCCGCAAACGTTGCCAGCGGCCAAAATCAAAAGCAAAACTTTGCGCCTCAATCGCGGCTAGTTCAAGACCGGCAAAAAGTCGATAAAAGTTTTTATTCTCCTCAACATTCTGACCCAACTCCATCTCGGCAGGCAGAAAAATCTTGCGCCCATCCGTACAACAAGCCGCTTCGCTGACCAGCGGACTGCGGGGAATCTCACTTAAAGGCCGCACCGACAAAGGCCGCCCGCCCCGAGCCTGAAGATAACGCTGTAGGGATACGAGTTGCGAATTCAACGTTGCCATGGTCTGCATTTGACGATAAAGCTCGCGCCCGGAAATTGCCTCCAGCCCCAAGAAACGACTGCGCCGCTCCCCCTGATCGTCACCTTTTAAAGCCGCATCGACAAAACTTGTCAGATGCCGCTCTTTAAGAAAACGCAAACCCCGCTCCAAGCCGCGCAAAAATGAGCGCCCTAACTGCCAATCGAGATCAACCACCCGTAACAATTGACCCGCCTGCCAAACCCGTTTCAAATCGGCCATGCCCTTGATCCCGGTGACCAGATTCTCAACCAGGCGAATCAGCTTCTTCTCTTCAATCCCCTGTTCGAGAGCCGCAACAATCATCTTAGCGTAAGTCGTTGCGACAACCGCGCCGCCGACCTCAAGCAGCGTCAGCAGACCATTGGTCACCTGCCCCAGAGGATAAGGCCCCCAAGGCCCCAAGTCGCGAAAAAGCCGACAACTATAGGCATAAAGTGACGGCTCACCGGCAGCACAGATGGCAACAAACTTTTCCGCCGCCGAACGAGCCAGAACCGGCGTAATCATCCCGGCGGCATCAACGGCCGCAACATAGTTTTCCAAACCCCGATCTTCGACCTGCGGCAACAAAACACAACATCCCTCAACTAACAGTTGGGCAACCTCGACATTACGCTTAAACCAACTCTCCGCTACCACCACCATCCGAACAATGGCAGCCGTCCCCGGCGGCGACTGGCAAAAATTGATCTTTTGCAAAAGCTTTTCACCCAATTCGGCATCACATTGAAAAAGAGGGTCAAGCAGGGTAAGATTGTCATAAGTCATGGATAAATAATAATTTATGGTAAATTGTAAATATTCGGCTTGATTACTATAAAGTTGCGCCGCTACCCTCTATAACTTAACTCCGCCATCTAAACAAAAATATCGGAAATAATCTCATCCAACGTCTCCTGCAAACCGGGATCGTCGGTCAAGGGCTGAGCAATCGCTGCTTTACACGCCCGAGCCGGATCAATGCCTTGCCGAATTAACTGACCGGCATAAATCAAAAGCCGGGTACCGGCCCCCTCGGCTAAACCCTGCTCACGAATTTGGCGAATTTTACCGGCGAGATGAACCAGACGAATCGCTTCATCAGAACCGACACCACTCTCCTGAGCGACAATCGCACTTTCGGCTGCGGCTTCCGGATAATCAAATTCTAAGGCGATAAAACGCTGCCGGGTACTCTGCTTAAGATCTTTCAAGACCGACTGGTAGCCGGGATTGTAGGAGATCACCAACTGAAAATCGGGATGAGCCTTGACGACTTCGCCCCGTTTATCAATCGGCAAAACCCGCCGATCATCAGCCAGCGGATGGATAACCACGGTCGTATCCTTACGTGCTTCGACCACCTCATCGAGATAACAGATAGCGCCACCCCGCACAGCTTGAGTCAACGGCCCATCCATCCAAACGGTCTCATCACCGGTCAAAAGATAACGCCCGACTAAATCAGCGGCGAAAAGATCCTCATGACATGAAACGGTCACCAACGGCCGCCCTAAACACCAGGCCATATATTCAACAAACCTCGTCTTACCGCAACCGGTCGGCCCTTTCAGCATCACCGGCAAACGTTCACTGCAAGCTGCGTCAAAAAGCTTAATCTCATCCGCCACCGGCAAATAGTAAGGCTCTTCAGTTAATAGATAATCAGTTAACGGTTTCATTTCCAACATATTTTATCCCCCGTGGCAAACTTACCATTTTTTCAACCTTCTCAAAGGCCCATATCATCCAACAAATCGCAACACCGAACCTCGGCAACTTCTTCCGGCGACTTACGTTTTCCAATTATTGACATTAGTCTCAACAATCATATATACAGCAGAAGTAGATATGATTGTGTCGTAAGAAGTCCACAATTGCCTTGATTCATCATTTCGACAAAAGTTGGGCTCCAACTTCTGGATACCGGATTTCGCCGGAATGACGGTTATGGAACTTTTTACGAGTTGAACACAACGTAATACATGAATTCATTTCAAATATCAATCAATGGTGTATTGAAATAAAAGGAGAAAGAGATGGAATGGTACATAGAGGTTTTAAAGAAATATGCTGTCTTCTCTGGTCGGGCCAGACGGAAGGAATACTGGATGTTTCTTCTATTTAATGTAATTATTACATTTGTGCTTGGCATTGTCGAGTGGATATTGGGCAGTCCCGGTATAATCGGCACATTATACAGCCTTGCGGTACTGGTACCCAGCATAGCCGTCTCCATCCGCAGGCTGCACGATACCGGACGACCCGGCTGGTGGCTTCTAATCGGCATAATCCCCTTTATTGGCGCAATAGTTTTATTCATTTTTATGATCCAGGAAGGTAAAAATGATGAAAATATCTATGGCCCGAACCCGAAACCAGCAATGGCGTAATCGAACAACGAATGAAGTGGATACAAAATCGCCATTGAAACTGAAGGTGCTGAAATAATAGGAGATGTAGATTATGATTTGGGCATCATCACCGGAGACAGATCAATCAATCCTATTTTATCTCCAATTATCCCTGGCGTTGATGACGGTAAGGTTGCGCTGGAAAGTGCAACAATAAAAGGCATGAAGGATTTTATTGTTATCCACGCAACCCATCCATTCATCATGAAGAATTGTTACGCAATTGAACATACGCTATCATTAATAAAGTTCGGACATTTTTAAGATGATAAAAAAGTGGAACTTCAATACAACCAAATTTGGTTGTACGAGAAACTTTATCCAAGTGATTTTTCTTATCACTGTCATTGTTATTGGTTACAAGTTTTACAATTTTACGGCTCAACTTGAAATCGGGGTTATCCCTGAGATTGACAGACCTCCAGGAGTCGAAGGTTTTCTGCCGATCAGTGCGCTTATCAGCCTGAAATATTTTTTTCAGACAAGGATCATAAACGACGTTCACCCTTCGGGACTTTTGATTTTTCTGTTTATCTCGGTTCTTTCCCTCCTGATCAAGAAAAGTTTCTGCAGCTATGTCTGTCCGATCGGTTTTTTATCAGAAATATTGGTCAAAATACATCTGAAGATTTTTAAGCGAGGTTTGCGGGTCAACAAATTTATTGATTACCCACTTCGCCTTATCAAATACGGCCTGCTGATTTTCTTTATTTATTCGATCTTTTTTAAAATGAACAAGTTTGTGATCAAGCAGTTTCTCTACAGCTCATATAATATTCTTGCCGACATTAAAATGCTCATATTTTTTTCTGACATTACGATGACGGCAACAATCACAATCTTTTCCCTTATTATACTTTCGGTTTTCATCCGCAACTTCTGGTGCCGATATTTATGTCCTTATGGTGCTTTTCTCGGATTATTGAGCTTCTTGAGCCCTTTCAAAGTAAGACGCAATGAGAAAGTTTGCACATCATGCGGAAGATGTGACACAGTCTGCCCATCATCCATCAAGGTCAGTAAAACCAGAAATGTCCTCTCCGACGAGTGTTTTGCCTGTGGGAAATGTGTCGATACCTGCCCTGAAAAGGGAGCGCTAGATCTCTCTTCACCCAGCAAAAAATTCAGCTTAAAACCCGTCATGGCCTGTTTTGTTGTCGTTTTCATCTTTTCCGGTGGAGCTTTTCTGGCTCGGAAAACGGGAAATTGGCAAAATGGTATATCAAAAACGGACTATCTGAATTATATGGTTGAAAACGACCTTATTAATATTCCTAAGATTCAGGATTTAAATAAATTTATTGGCCATCTGGACAATCGTAGAAAAAGAATACTGATGCAGCAAATGATGGATAAACGCTAAACCGTCACTGATGCAGATTGGAAGCAAATCCGACGGCCACCCAAACAGGTAAATATTTTATGCAGGAAAGTCAGAAAAATTTTAAAGTTCCGCCAAAAAAATTTCAACCCAGAGGAATCTCTGTTCTCTATGAAGATCGCGATATTCTGGTTGTCGATAAGATCAGCGGCCTTCTAACCGTGAGTACTGATAAAATCAGAGAGAATACAGCTTACTATCTCCTAACTGACTATGTGCGCAAAGGAAACCCAAAATCAAGAAAGCGAATATTTATCGTCCATCGCCTGGACAGAGACACTTCCGGCGTTATTGTTTTTGCGAAAAATGAAAAAGCCAAGTTTTATCTTCAGGAAGAGTGGTCTAATTTTACGAAAAGATACCTTGCCGTTGTCCATGGAACGCTGCCGAAAAAAGAGGGAATAATTACTTCATATATTGTCGAAAACAAAGCTCACAAGATGTATTCCGTTGATAATCCCAAGAAAGGCAAACTGGCTAAAACCAGATATAAAATTCTAAGGGAATCAAACAGATTCAGTCTGCTTGAAATTGAGTTGCTGACCGGCAGAAAAAATCAGATCCGGGTGCATTTTTCGGAAAAAGGTTGTCCTGTCGCTGGCGATAAAATATATGGAACAAAGGAAAAAGGTATCAAAAGACTTACACTGCATGCCGCCTCCATATCAATTTCACATCCCCACACCAAAGAGAAGATGAGCTTTGAGGCACCGATTCCGGTTTATTTTAACTCACTTCTAAATCGTTAGTTACTATCGTTAATCGTAAAGGTAGAAAAGAGATGGATCAAAATTTTCCAATTTCAGACGAATATATCGAGCTCAATAAACTCCTCAAAGCAAGCGGCCTCTGTGATACCGGGGGCCAGGCTAAGATGGTTATTGAAGATCAATTAGTAACCGTAAATGGCGAAATCGAAACCCGTAAACGCCGAAAAATTCGCGACGGCATGACCGTAAAATATGGCACTCAAAATATCGCTGTCGTAAAGAAAATAATTTCCTAGAAGGCTGTCAGAGAACAGGAGATACAAGGTGACAAAAAATGAGACTGTTTACATCAATCTTCAGCGTCATTTAGATAACCAGGCCGTAGGTTTTCCGGCGACAAAATCAGGTTCTGAAATAAGAATTTTACAGCATATCTTTACCCCGCTGGAGGCTGAGATAAGCACCTGTTTGACCTTCAAGTTTGAATCGCTTGAAACGATATTTAGAAGAGCCGGACAGATAGTCAATTCAGCAGAAAAACTCGAAGATATACTTGACTGCATTGAAAAAAAAGGGGGAATTGAATTAAAAATCACTGAGAACAATAAACTTTATTGTAATGCCCCTCTGGTTGTAGGAATGTACGAATACCAACTTGGAAAACTTACCCCTGAGTTTATTAAGGATTTCAACAAATACACCTCAACTAAAAAATTTGGGGTGGAATTTTTAAGCACAGAACTTCCGCAGATGCGAACCATCCCCATTGCTGAAAGTATTCAACCTCAGCACAACATAAGTACATTCGACGAGGTGGAGGTGCTCATGCAGCAAGCTGAAGCACCTTTTGCCATCTTTGCATGTATCTGCCGCCAAAAAAAGAGCTTGGCGGGAGAGCCTTGTCAAGTCACAGATCGGGAGGAAACCTGCCTGGCCGCCGGCAATATGGCCCAAGCCGTCCTGCGCCAGAACATCGGAAGAGAAATTACACGGGATGAGGCTATCTCAATTCTTGAACAAAATCAAAAACAGGGGTTAGTCCTTCAACCGTCAAATACGCAAAAAGCCGAGTTTATCTGCTCATGTTGCGGGTGCTGCTGCGGAATGCTCGCTATGCATAAAAACCTGCCTAAACCAGTGGATTTTTGGGCTGCAAATTTTTATGCTGTAATAGATAGTAAGCTATGCAACGGCTGTGGTCTTTGTGAAAAGCGATGCCAGGTCGTAGCGGTAAGTGTACCCGAAAAAAAGGAGCCCGCCTCAATTGACTTAAACCGCTGTATCGGTTGCGGCGTATGCGTACCGACGTGCCCGACAAAAGCCATCTCTCTGCAAAAAAAGTCGGTCGAAACCAGACCACCGCAAACCAGAGAAGAACTTTACGACATAATAATGGCAAAAAAGAAAGGAACATTGGGAAAATTAAAAGTGACCGGCAAATTAGTCATTGATGCAATAAGAACCGGGCAGACTCATCTACTTAAATAGTGCCTGATTCACTTTGCCAGCTGAAACAGCGCCTGGTTTAATGATGCCTTCATAACCTCTTCTAGGCAGGGATGGTAGAAAGGGGCTTCCAGTACATTTTGCAGCGTCATCTTGTGGGTGATTGCAAGGCTTAGATAGTGGGCGAAATGCTCCGCGCCTTTGCCGAATATCTCAGCTCCTAATATCATGCCACTCTCTTTTTTGGCAAAAACTGAGAGTTGACCATCCCGCACATTATAGATCTTGTGTCGAGGGCCGTTGGCAACCGAGGCCCTGCCAATAACTATTTTGCTCGGATCAAGCTCCGAATATTTTTTACCAACCATCGCAATCTGGGGATCGGAGAAATAGATGCCCAACGGCACAAGTCGTTTAACCGGCTTGCTTTCTGGAAAAAGAAGAGCGTTGTCTCCGGCGATACGCCCCTCGGCGTAGGCCTCATGCCAGAGCGGCAGATCTTCGTTGGCATCGCCAGCAAGGTATATGGGCGCATTACCGCATTGCATTGTTTGCAGATTGTAAACCGGAACTCCTCTGTCATCAAGCTTGAGACCTGATTTGGCGATCTCCATATTCAGAACATTCGAGCGCCTGCCCGAGGCGACAACCACCCGTTCAAACTTCCTGACTAGCGTTTCTCCGGCTCCGGTTGTAAATTCAAGCAAAAATTGAGAGCCCTCTTTTCGGGCCGCAGTAAATTTTCCGGCCGGAACAATATCAAGCTCTTTACTTAAGACCTTGAGACAATCGCTTTGCATTTCCGGGAGGGTAAAGGGGCCAATCCGGCCGCTGTGACCAAAAAGGGTTGTGCGCACTCCCAGACGATGAAAGGCCTGTCCCAGCTCAAGCGCAATCACGCCAAGGCCGATGACGGCGATCGATTCGGGAAGTTCTTCAAGCTCAAAAATCGTATCTGAGGTGTCAAGTTCGGGGATCAGGTGGCGCAATGGGGTCGGAATAAAGGGTGATGAGCCACAGGCCAAGATGATCTTTTGTGCAACAATCTCCTCGCCGTTTACCTCAATCCTGTTTTCAGCGGAAAAGCGAGCCTCCCCCCGAATGATTATCTCCTTTGGAATTTTATCAACGGCTTTTAAGACTCCGCCGACAAATTTCTCCGTCCGATCTCTTTTCAAGCGTGCAAAAACCTCTTTCCCATCGACTTTGTATCCGCCATCAATCCCAAAATAGTTCGCCTGATTAATGCTGTAGGCGAGTTCGCCTGCCGTCACCAGCATTTTACTGGGCATGCAGCCAACCCGGGCGCAGGTGGTCCCGAAAGGACCATGTTGAATAAGGAGCAGACTATTAGATTTCCTTCTGATCCGACTGTAGGCTCCCAAACCGGCAGTTCCTACACCGACAATCAGATACTCAACTTCCCGCATAATAAAGACTCCGGTTAAGATTGTAAATTCGAGTTCATTATAGATGATGAACTCGTAAAAAGTCACGGGATGGCTAAGTAAAAATTTCGATAGACAAGATGTTGTGGTTCTCCAGGCGCGAGACCATACATGTAGTATGTCGAGTGTCTGGAGAACCGCAACAACGCAGGATATCGGAACTTTTTACGACGCCATCATAGATGATATTACACATTAGCGTTTGCAAAAACAATATAAAAAAG
>JAGGWR010000363.1 GCA_021163445.1 Candidatus Tharpella aukensis | reverse complement strand
GGGTGTATGGCCAGTGGTGTTCTGCTCTTTTTTTTGGGCTATCTGGTTGCCGAGAGCCTGTATTCTCCACCGCTTGAATCTTGTCAGCAGTCGATATCGCAGCCGGTTTCAATTGTAAAAGAACCCCGAAGTCGGGAGGATTTGAGCACAGTTCTGGCCCGGCTCGATAAAAAACTGATTAAGTGTCAATCGGCAACGGTTGTCGATCAACGTTGGGAGGTAATGCATAACGGGTCGCATGAATGGGCTCGGGTACGATTTCAGGGTGAATATCAGAACCTTGAAACTTTGCTGCCGATATTGGACTCTTACAGGGAGCTTTTGGCCCGAGAGTTCAATCTTCGGGTACTGATCTATCTCGATAAAAATAGCGGATCTCTAAATCTTCTGATCCTTGATCGTGAAGAGGTTGTAGTCGTTGGCAGCTTTATTGCTCCGACTCAAAAACTGATTTTGGAGCCGGAAGTTGTGCGGCCCCAAATGGCGATCGTGATTGATGATATGGGGCTCAGTCTGGAAAGTGCTGCCGAATTTACAGCATTGCCGTTACCTTTAACCTTTGCAATTTTCCCTTTGCTGAAAAACTCGCTTAAGGTGGCATCCCACTTTATTGACCATAATCGAGATATCATGCTGCATACCCCGATGGAGCCTCGTGGCTATCCGTCGGTAGATCCGGGTCCCGGAGCTCTGTTTATCTCCATGGGGGATAACGAAGTGCGCTCTGTCTTTTTAAAAGACTTGCAATTTATTCCGGGGATTATCGGGGTCAATAATCATATGGGCTCACGTTTGACTGCAGATCCACAGAAAATGGCTCTGGTCATGGAAATTTTAAAAGGTCGTAACCTCTTTTTTTTAGACAGTCGCACAATTGCCGACAGTGTTGCTTATAAGGAAGCTGTAGAGGCCGGTATCCCGGCGTTGCAACGAGATGTTTTCCTTGATAATGTGGCGGATGTAGAACATATTACTGAACAGCTTCGGGCTCTTATTGAGGTTGCCAGGATAAAAGGGCGAGCCATCGGTATTGGTCATCCCTATCCTGTGACCGCGACCGCCTTAGCTCTTCTGCCGGAGATGGCAAACCGGGCCGGGGTTGAGATTGTCGTAGTACGAGAGTTGGTTGAAAATTAAATAATAACGGAGTTAGTTTAAATGGTTCAAGGAATGGTGTTCGCTTTTATCGGCGGTCTCGGGCTTTTTCTTTATGGCATGAAAATCATGTCTGAAGGCTTGCAGAAAGCGGCTGGTAACCGGTTGCGGCAGGTTCTTGAGAGGCTGACGACTAACCGAATTTCCGCTTTTCTGGTTGGGGCTTCGGTCACTGCAGTTGTCCAGAGCAGTAGTGCGACAACCGTGATGGTGGTCGGCTTTGTTAATGCCGGCTTGATGAACCTGATGCAGGCTATCGGTGTGATTCTCGGAGCTAATATCGGGACAACCATAACCGGGCAGATGATCGCTTTCAAGGTGCACCATTATGCACTGCCGGCGATCGGTATCGGAGTGGCTCTGAAATTTTTTTCCCGGAACCGGCGTTGGCAGTATTTTGGTGAGATTCTGCTTGGTTTCGGGATGCTTTTTTACGGTCTTGATGTCTTAAAAGAGGGTCTCTCTTTTCTCAAAACTCAGCCCTATTTTCAGGAAGCTTTTGTCTCTTTCAGCCATAATCATATCATGGCGGTACTGGCTGGCGCTTTGCTCACAATTGTTTTACAGAGCAGTAGCGCAACCGTTGCCATCACTATGACTCTGGCGGCCAGCGGGGCTTTGACTTTTGAGGGGGGGTTGGGCCTGATCCTTGGTGAGAATATCGGTACCACGATTACGGCTCTTTTGGCGAGTATTGGCACTAATGTTCCGGCCAAACGAGCGGCCCGAGCCCATATGATGATTAACGTCTTGGGGGTTGCCTATATGCTTTTGCTTTTCCCCTTCTTTGCCAAACTGGTTAATCATTTCACGCCGGGTAACCCCGATATGGTGCTGGTTGGAGCGCAACAAGCGGCCGAGTATGCGATGGCTGTGGGTGATAAACCTTATATTGCCCGCCACCTGGCCAATGCGCATACTTTTTTCAATGTTTTTAACTGTCTCCTTTTTCTGCCATTAGTTGGTATTTTGGCCAAGGTCTGTATCTGGATGGTACCCGCCGGTGATGAAGAGGAGGGTTCTTATCATCTGCGTTACCTTGATAACCGAGTTCTTGATACTCCGGCTCTGGCTCTGGCTCAGGCCCATAAAGAGACCACCCGCATGGCTGAACTCTGTCTGCGAATGTTTGATCAGACCATGGAGTGTTTCGAAAACTATTCACTGAAACTGGTCGAAAAGGTCTACCGTAAGGAAAATACTGTCGACATGTTGCAAAAGGAGATCACCGACTTTCTGGTGAATGTGAGCCAGTTGTCTACGACTCCGGAAATTTCTCGCGAGGTCAACGCGACCATGTATATTGTCAATAACCTCGAACGTTTAGGAGATCATTGTGAAAATCTGATTCGTTTGGTCGATCGTATGCAGGATCAGAAGATTGTGTTCAGTGACGATGCCTACGAAGAGATTGCTACAATCAGGGGGAAGGCCAGAAAATTTCTGGAGTTAGTGATAAGTGGTCTGGAAAAAGGGGATAATGAGAAGTTTATGGTCTTGGCCAAAGGCCTCGAAGATAATATTGACTCACTGGAAGATCGCTACCGTAATCGACATATTGAACGTTTGTGTGAGGATCGTTGTTCGGTAGTGCCGGGTCTGATTTTTATCGATATTCTGACTAATTTTGAGAAAATCGGCGATCACTGTTATAATATATGTGAAACCGTTGCCGGAGAAAAATAATGATGACTTCGTAAAATGTCCACTACGCCCTGAGCGCTAGTGAGGAAGTACTCTTGGGGTAGGCGCCTCGCATCTGAACATTTTACTTTGTCATGCTGTAGGATGAGGAGAAAAGTAATATGAATATTATTAAACATGTTAAGCGTGGCCTCTGGAATCATTTGAGTAAAAGCGGGATTGAAATGGGGTTGGCCAGTATTATCTATGAGGTTGGGGTCGCTTCAAAGTATGTCAATCATGCTATGCGTACCGGTGATCTGGGACTGGCTGGTACGAGTAATCTCTATGGTGAAGATCAACTGGCTCTGGATGTGTTGGCTGATGAGATTATCAAGGATCGGCTGGATCATACCGGTCGTGTCAGTCGGATTATTTCCGAAGAGCAGAGTGAGATAATTATTTTTGATCGCCAGATTAAATCGGGCTGTTATTCGGTATGTTACGATCCTTTGGACGGTTCTTCCCTGGTTGATGTGAATCTTTCAGTGGGGACTATCGTGGCGATCTATGCCGGAGATGATCCTCTGCGCAGTGGTCGCCATCAGGTTGGGGCTATGTATGTGGTTTATGGGCCGCGGACAACTCTGGTCTACGGTGCCGGTAACGGAGTACACGAGTTTACATTAAACAGTTTGGGTGAGTATGTTTTGACCCGTGAGCATATTACGGTTAAGGGGTCGGGGAAAATTTTCAGCCCCGGCGGAGTCCGGCGTGACTATCTGCCGGAACATGAAAAATTTGTTCAGCAGCTTGAAGGAGATGGTTACAAGTTGCGTTATAGTGGTGGTTTTGTTCCTGATATTAATCAGATCCTGCTTAAAGGTGGGGGGCTCTTTATGTATCCTGCAACCACCGCCGCTAAATATGGTAAATTGCGTCTTCCATTTGAACTCAATCCTATGGCCTACTTGATGGAGGCTGCCGGTGGAACTGCAAGTGACGGGCATCAGCCGATCCTTGATCTTGACTGCCATGATATCGACCAGCGGAGTCCGGTCTATATCGGTAGCCGGGATGAGGTCGAACTGGCGACTAAATATTTTGCTGGAGAGATTTGATGAAATCTGAAATTACGACAGGGCTGACATTTGACGATGTTTTGATTCAGCCCAGCTACTCCAATATCCTGCCGAATGAGGTTGATCTGTCGACTTGGTTGACCCGTGATATCAAGCTCAACACCCCACTGCTCAGTGCGGCGATGGATACCGTGACCGAGTCCAAGACGGCCATCTGTATGGCTCGTGAAGGCGGTGTCGGCATTATTCACAAGAATATGTCGATCGAAGATCAGGCGATGGAGGTGGACAAGGTCAAGAAATCGGAAAGCGGTATGATTGTTGATCCCATTACTATGTCACCGGATCATAAGGTTCATGAAGTTCTTGAGGTGATGGGGAGGTATCATATCTCCGGCGTGCCGATTGTCGATGGGGAACAGCTGGTAGGGATTGTTACTAATCGTGATCTGCGTTTTGAAACACGGATGGATCGGTCTTTGGCTGACGTGATGACTAAGGAAAATCTGGTTACGGTATCTAAAGGAATCGGCATGGAGAAGGCCAAAGTGCTGCTCCATGAACATCGCATAGAGAAACTTCTTGTGGTTGACGACCGGAATCGCTTGCAAGGGCTGATTACGATCAAGGATATCGAAAAGACGCGTAAATATCCCGATTCCTGCAAAGATGCCCGAGGGCGTTTACGGGTTGGGGCGGCGGTTGGTGTGGCCGGTGATCGTGAGGCCCGGATTGCGGCCCTGCTCAAAGCCGGAGCCGATGTGATTGTTATTGATACGGCTCATGGTCATAGTCAGGGAGTGCTGGAGGCGGTTGAAGCCACCCGCAAGACTTTTGATTGTCAGTTGATTGTTGGTAATGTGGCAACTGCCGCCGGAGCTAAAGCCTTGATTAAGGCTGGGGCTGATGCGATTAAAGTCGGGATCGGGCCTGGCTCTATCTGTACAACCAGAATTGTCGCCGGAATTGGTGTGCCTCAGGTCAGCGCTTTGATGGCCTGCAGCCAGGTGGCGGAAGAGTACGGCGTGCCGGTGATTGCCGATGGTGGGATTAAATTTTCTGGAGATGTGGTCAAAGCGATCGCTTCTGGAGCCCAGACGGTGATGATTGGTTCTCTTTTCGCCGGGACTGAAGAGAGTCCTGGCGAAACCATTCTTTATCAGGGTCGCAGCTATAAAATGTATCGCGGAATGGGCTCTCTCGGAGCCATGCAGTCGGGTAGTAAAGATCGTTATTTTCAGGAGGGGGTTGATCAAAAAAAACTGGTTCCTGAAGGGATTGAAGGGCGCGTACCATATAAAGGTCATCTCTCTTCCAGTATTTATCAACTCCTGGGTGGGTTACGTTCTGGCATGGGTTATGCCGGTTGCGCAAATATCGACAGTCTGCGTCGTGATGCAAGCATGATGCGAATTACCCCAGCGGGTTTACGAGAAAGCCACGTCCATGATGTGATTATCACCAAAGAAGCTCCCAATTACAGGTTGGAGTAAAAAAATAATAATGCAGCAACAACAACAACATGATATCCACGAGGAGAAGATCCTGATTCTCGATTTTGGTTCTCAATATACCCAGCTTATCGCCCGGCGGGTGCGGGAACATAAAGTCTATTGCGAGATTCATCCTTACAATCTCTCTTTAGAGCGGATTCAGGCTTTTCGACCCCAGGGGGTGATTCTTTCCGGTGGTCCTTCCAGTACTTACGGCAGCAGCGCCCCGCATGTTGATAAAGGGGTTTTTGAACTGAATATTCCGATTCTGGGTATCTGTTACGGTATGCAGGAGATTGCCGAACAGCTTGGCGGTACGGTCGGTCACTCAGAACAGCGAGAATTCGGTATGGCCAGTCTGAATTCGTTAACGGATGATCCTTTATGGGCGGGTTTAGATTTTCCCGAACAGGTCTGGATGAGCCATGGTGACAAGGTGCTCTCAATGCCGGAGGGTTTCTCCGCAATCGGCGAGACCGAGAATGCTGCGATTGCGGCTTTTTCTAATCCGCAAAGAAAAGCCTGGGGTCTGCAATTTCATCCGGAAGTAGTGCATACAACGCCGGGACGGCAGGTTTTAAAGAATTTTCTCTACTCTATCTGCGACTGTCATGGCCTGTGGAATATGCACTCATTTATAGAAACCACAATCGCCGAAGTGCGGGCCCAGGTTGGTTCAGGCAAAGTCATCTTAGGTTTGAGTGGCGGGGTTGACTCTTCGGTGGCGGCAATGCTTCTGCATAAAGCCATAGGTGACCAGTTGACCTGTATTTTTGTCAATAATGGGGTCTTACGCCAAAGTGAAGCCGAAGACGTGCAGGAGATGTATGGGCGCCATTTTAATATGGATCTGCGCTATGTTGATGCGAGTCAGAGTTTTCTCAAGCTTCTGGCCGGGGTAACTGATCCGGAAAAAAAGCGTAAAATTATCGGTAATGAATTTATCCGGGTTTTTGAAGATGAAGCTCATTCGATTGAAGGGGTTGATTTTCTGGCTCAAGGAACCCTCTACCCGGATGTTATTGAGAGTGTCTCTTTTAAAGGACCTTCAGCCGTAATCAAGAGTCATCATAATGTCGGCGGACTGCCTGAACATATGAAGTTAAAGCTGGTCGAGCCTTTACGCGAGCTTTTTAAGGATGAGGTACGAGAGGTTGGCCGTGAGCTCGGTTTGCCCTCAGAGGTGGTTGATCGCCAACCTTTTCCGGGGCCGGGCCTGGCTATCCGCGTGATTGGTGAAATAACCGAAGCCCGACTCCATATCCTGCGTCAGGCCGATGCCATCTTTATTGAAGAGATTCGTAATGCTGGGCTCTATAATGAAATTTGGCAAGCTTTTGCGGTTCTCATACCGGTAAAAACCGTAGGTGTCATGGGTGATGAACGTACTTATGAAAAAGTTATAGCTTTAAGGGCGGTTAACAGTGTTGATGGAATGACGGCAGATTGGGTGCGTATGCCGTATGATCTTTTAGGGCGTATTGCGAACCGAATTATCAATGAAGTAAGGGGTGTTAATCGAGTGGTTTATGATATTTCATCCAAACCTCCGGGGACGATCGAGTGGGAGTAGAAGAGAACTCAATGGGACAAGCTGGCAAAATTTTGATAGTTGATCGTAAAAGTCGGGTTCGGCAGGAGACTGCTGCCGTTTTACGGGGGCTGGATTTCCAGGTCGAAGAGATTGATAATGGAGATCAGGCTCGGGCGGAGCTGAAAAAAAACGCCTATCAATTGGTTCTGGCTGAGATTAGTCTGTTGCCGGGTGGTGGAGTTGAATTTCTCTTGGGGCATGACGCAATTCTCTCTTCCACAGCGGTAGTTTTGATGGCTTCGGCGGCTTCAGTAGATGATGTGGCGGCGGTGATGCGGGCCGGGGCGGTCGATTTTATTCAGCGGCCTTATGGGTTGGATGAACTCTGTTTACGAGTTGAAAAAGCTCTTAAAGTTCGTTTTTATGAGCATGAACTGACCTACCTTCGGGGTGAACGTGATATTATTTATCGTTTTGAGAACTTTATTGGTGAAAGCTCGGCTATCAAGGAGGTTTTTGCGCTATTAAACAAAGTTTCCAGCAGTAATTCCAGTATCTTAATCTCTGGAGAGACCGGAACTGGAAAAGAGCTGGTTGCCGGAGCAATTCATTACAGTAGTCCTCGGGCGGCAAAAGCTTTTATTAAGGTGAACTGCGCGGCACTCCATGATAATCTGCTTGAAAGTGAGCTTTTTGGTCATGAAAAAGGGGCTTATACCGGGGCCAGCCGCCAGCGAATCGGTCGCTTTGAACAGGCAGATCGCGGCACTCTCTTTCTTGACGAAATTGGAGATATGAGTCTTGCCACTCAGGCCAAGCTCTTACGGGTTTTGCAGGAGAAAGAGTTTGAACGTTTAGGCGGCGATAAGACCATTAAAGTGGATGCGCGGATTATTTCGGCCTCGAATAAAGATATGGCCAAAATGATTCAGGCCGGTGATTTTCGTGAAGATCTTTTTTACCGGATCAATGTGATCAATGTCCATATACCACCCTTGCGTGAAAGACGTGAAGATATTCCTTTGTTGGCGGAGAGCTTTATTCGTAAATTTTCAGCTGATTTGAAGAAGAATTCAGTAAGCCTGCATCCCGATGCGGCACATTTTCTTAAACAGCACAATTGGCCGGGAAATGTGCGCGAACTCCAGAATTGTATCGAGCGGGCTGTCTTGATTAGTGAAGGATCTGAGATTGTTAAGGAAGACCTGCTTTTTATGCGGAGTTTGCTTAAAGATGGCGGGGATGGCGAGGTGGCACCGGTTTTTGAAATCCCGCCACAGGGATTGAAGCTCGATGATATGGAGCGTTCACTGATTATTGAAACGCTGGAAAAATGCAACTGGGTTCAAAAAGATGCCGCAAACATGCTGGGTATCAGTAAACGGGTGATGAATTATAAGGTCAAACAGCTTGGGTTGGCTAATGAACGCTGGCTCAAAAACAAATGATGGAAAGTGACAAAATAAATTTAGTAGGTTTGACTCGGCAAGAGTTGGCGGAACACCTTGCTGTGATTGGCAAGGAGCGCTATCGTGCTGATCAAATTATTCGTTGGCTCTATCTTCAGCGGGTAACTGAGATCGACCAGATGAGCAATCTCTCCCGGAGTTGTCGCGAGCATCTGCAAACGTTTGCCAAAATAACCCGGCTTGAGCTTGTAAGTGAGCAGCTCGCCGAGGACGGCACCCGGAAATACCTTTTTCAGCTAAGTGATGGTCATACTGTCGAGACGGTTTTAATTGGCGATAAAAATCGTTTGACTATTTGTCTCTCAACCCAGGTTGGCTGTCGTATGGGTTGCAGTTTCTGCCTCACCGGGCAATCCGGGTTTGAAAGAGATCTTAAGGCCGTAGAGATTGTTGATCAGGTACTTCAAGTTGCTGAAATTATCGATCCTGGGGGGTTGTCTCGGGGGGCAATTACCAATATTGTTTTGATGGGTATGGGTGAGCCGCTTGACAATCTGGAAGAGGTGATCAAAGCTCTGGAAATTTTAAAGTATGATAATGGTCTGCAATTTTCCAGTCGCCGGATAACCCTTTCAACTTGTGGATTGGCACCTCAAATTGTAGAACTTGGCCAAAGAATGGAGGTCTCTCTCGCAATTTCACTTAACGCCGCAGATGATACTTTACGGAGCCGGTTGATGCCAATTAACCGGCGTTACAATCTTGATGCTTTGATGGCTGCTTGTCGCAGCTACCCATATACCAAACATCGTCGGGTTACATTTGAATATATTCTTTTTGCCGGACTTAATGATTCTTTAGATGATGCTCGACGTTTGGTCAAACTGATAGGTTCATTGCCTACCAAAATCAATCTGATCCCCTTCAACGAACATCCCGAACTGCCGTTTAAAAAACCTCAGCAAAAACAGATTACTGATTTTCTGCAATACCTGCAAAACCATAACTTAACGGTTATGACCAGACGCAGTAAGGGTGCCGATATCAGTGCCGC
This sequence comes from Candidatus Tharpella aukensis, assembly GCA_021163445.1. Taxonomy (GTDB): domain Bacteria; phylum Desulfobacterota; class Anaeroferrophillalia; order Anaeroferrophillales; family Tharpellaceae; genus Tharpella; species Tharpella aukensis. Next base: position 20,776 of record JAGGWR010000363.1, on the reverse strand, counting down.
CTGTGGTCAATTGCGGGAATCGGTGGATGGCAAAGCGGCAAATAATTAGTGCCTTACAGGTTATCTGCTTGTTTTTTTAACAAGAAAATAACCTGATAAGAGCACTTATTTGCGGGCCTTGCAGTAACCCTTAGGTCGCGGGCGTAATTCCTGCATTAGTATTGGTTTTGCCGCCTTGTCGCGTTATTATTCGAGAAAAGCGAATTCCAGAGAGAAATCGCCGAAGTCCGTAGTGAAAGGGAGGACTACAATCGATGATTTTGTAACATGTGAGACGGTGTGCCCCTCGCCGGTGATGATGGTGGGAATTCCGGCGGTCAAGTTGATGTTTTGGGCCTCAAGCTTGTTGCGGGCATCGCCGCAGATCATATTGGTGATTTCGCCAACGGCATCGGTAACATCTTCATTAAGTTCATCATGAACTTCTCCCAGCATTTTTTCAAGGATTGCCTTGATGCATGAGAAAGTAAATGTGATTGAAAGGGAGCCTTCCTTATCTCCGGAAAGGCCGATTATTCCAGTAATATCACCGGTTGCAGCCTGGCTTTTTTTAATGAAGGGTTTACCTGGTTTTGAGGGAATGAATGCCATGGTTTTTATGACATTGATGGTGCCTTCGATGAAGGGGTTGATATAGCGAACATCCACAGTGTGATCTCCTTATAAAAGAGTTGAGGCGGATTATTTTTTAGCAAGTTCTTTAAGGTCTCGGACAGTCACCTTGTCATGACTTTGACTATTATAGACTAACTAACAAATTGTCTTATCAAGTTCAAGTATTTTTTATAGATTTTTTTGCCGCATATTGTTAGTATCCGCTTTTAGACCAAAAAAAAGATTGATGGCGTCGTAAAAAGTTCCGATATCCTGCGTTGTTGTGATTATCCAGACACTCGACATACTACATGTATGGTCTCGCGCCTGGATAATCACAACATCTTGTCTATCGAAATTTTAACTTAGCCATCCCACGACTTTTTACGAGTTTATCAAGATTGATTTGTCGGGATTTATTGTTATTTACGTGTGAGTTATAATTATGAAAGTTATTCTGAAGTTTTTTATCTTTTGCTTGAGTTTGGTTTTTTTGCTCTGTCCGGGCATTGTTTTGGCTCTTGAAAAGGGGTCTTTGGCGCAACGCCTGGCCCTTGAAGAGGGGCTCAATGAAACCTTGGTCGCGCAATTTTATCAGGCTGATCAAACTTTGGTCGATACAGCTATTATTGCAAAAAATCTTAAACAAGTTGAGTATAAAGCTACGTACGACCGTTTTTTGACTCCACCTTCTGTAGGTAAGGCGCAAAAATTTCTTGATCAAAATCGACGCTGGATGAAGGTTGTCGAGAAAAAATACGGGGTTGAAGCTGAGCTCATTACGGCTATTTTTCTGATTGAGTCCGATCTTGGTCGTTATCCGGGCCGCTATAGTTTGCTCCAGGTTTTTACCTCTCTCGCCTCATGTAATCAGGAAAAGCATTTACGAACGGTTTATAAAGAGTTATTGCCTAAATTTCCTGAACTTGATTACCAGTGGCTTAAACGTCGAGCCCGGAAAAAATCGACTTGGGGTTATGAGCAGTTAGTTGCCCTGCTACGTTTGGCTGATCGCCTTGAGGTCGATCAGGTAAAAGGTTCCTGGGCCGGGGCTTTCGGGATTTGTCAGTTTATTCCGAGCAGTTGTCTCCGCTACGCGGTTGATGGTAATGGTGATGGTCGTATCGATCTCTATGATTTCCAGGATGCGGCAGCCAGTGTTGCCAATTATCTTAAACTTAATGGCTGGCGTTCAGGGCTCGATCGTAAGGCTCAGGAGAAGGTTGTCTGGAGCTATAATCACAGCCAACTTTATTGTCGGACTATAGTTGAATTGAGCAAAAGGTTGCAATAATTTATGACGGATTTTAAAACCGGAATCCTGATCTCTTTTGAGGGGATTGAAGGGTGCGGCAAATCAACTCAGATTGTTTTGTTGGCCGAGCGTTTGCGGGATGCCGGAAAAGAGGTTGTCGTCTCGCGTGAGCCGGGGGCTACCCCTTTGGGCGCGAAGTTGAGAAAACTTCTTTTAGATCCCGCTTATAGTCCCGATGCTCTGACAGAACTCTTGCTTTATCTGGCTGATCGGCGGGAGCATCGCCGTTTAGTAATTACGCCGGCACTACAGCGTGGAGCCCTGGTTTTGGTTGACCGTTACGTTGATTCGACCTGGGTCTATCAAGGTTTTGCCCGAGATGAAGTTGAATCTTCCTTGATAGAAAAACTTAATCGTCTTGTGGCTGGTGACAATTGGCCGGAATTGACTTTTGTTCTTGATTGTCCGGCTCAGGTGGGTTTGGCCAGAGCCCTGGAGCGCAACCGGGAGACTGGTGCGGAGGGGGTGGCGGATCGTTTTGAACAACGCCATCTCGATTTTCATGAACAGGTGCGTCAGGGTTTTCTGGTTTTAGCCAAAGCGGCCAGGGAACGTTTCAGAGTGATCGATGCGGGTCAGGAGATCGAGATGATTCATGACCAAATCTGGCGGGAGTTTTCTTTAAAATATGCCATTAGTTGATCTTCTCGGACAAACTTTAGTTAGAGAACGTCTTACGTCCATGGTGGTAAACGGAAGGGTGCCCCAGGCGTTACTTTTTGTTGGGCCGCAAGGCGTCGGTAAAGATTTGGCCGCTCTTTCTCTGGTTCAAGCTTTGATTTGTCCGGCAAGGGAAAATGGAGATGGGTGTGGTCGTTGTCCATCATGTATCCAGCTTAAGCGCCAACTTTACCCTGATCTTATGATTGTGGAACCTGAAAAACGACAGATTAAGATTGAACAGATTCGAGAGCTGCAAGACTTTATCAGTTATGCTCCGGTAGTCGGTGATCGTCGGATTATTATTATCAGAGATGCGCACCGACTCAATCAACTTGCTGCTAATGCTCTTTTAAAAACCCTGGAGGAGCCTAATCCTGCAGTCTCGTTTATTTTGCTCAGTCATCGTCATAATCTTTTGCTGGCGACTGTGCTTTCACGCTGTTTGATGCTTCATTTTATCTCTTTGAGCGGGCCGATTATTGTGCAGATTCTGGCACAACAGGCGGCGGCAGAGGGAGTTGCTCAAGCTGATCTTGAGGAGGCTGCTGCCTGGTCTGGCGGAAGTATGGAGCGGGCCATCTTTTTTCTGGAGCCAGCAAATATTGATTGGTGTCGGAATTTTGTTGAACGTTTTTCCGAATTGCCTAAAAAGAGCATGCAAGCGGCCCTGGCTTTAGCTGAAGAGTTAAGTCAGACTGATAATCTAGAGGTTGTTTTTTTTGTTTTGCGCAGTTTTTTGCATGATGCAATACTTTATGCACAAGAGGTAGAGAACCTGACTTCGACCCTTTCCGGGTGGAGTGATAAGGTGGCGGATTTTGCCGGTTTGGGTGTGCAGCCACTTTTATCAATACGTCAGCAGTTGCTGGCGATAGAACGTGATTTAGCGGTCAATATCAATTTGAAATTGGCCTTTGAAGCTTTTTTTATGAAAATTGCTGTAGGTATTTAGGGGTTTTTAAATGGTTAAACGTTATGCCGGAGTATCTTTTCGGTGCTCCCGCAGGATTTATTGTTTTGAGATTGGTGCTTTGCACCTTAAGGTTAATGATTCGGTGATTGTTGAAACTGATCGCGGCGTGAATATGGGGCAGGTTGTGGTGCCGCCGGAGCAGGCGGAGTTACCCGACGGAATTGCTCAGGAGGGTGTTAAAAAGGTGTTACGTAAGGCCCGGGATGATGATTTTTCCAAGCTTAAGGAAAATTCCGAGCGCGAAGTGGAGGCAGCTCAAGTCTGTCGTGAAAAAATCAAAGCTTACGGTTTGAAGATGAAGCTTGTGCGGGCCGAATTAATGCATGATGGTAATCGGATTATCTTCTATTTTACGGCTGAAAACCGGGTCGATTTTCGTGAACTGGTCAAGGAACTGGCACATTCATTACATGTTCGGGTCGAGATGCGCCAAATTGGTATCCGTGATGCGGCCGGGATGTTGGGTGGGGTTGGGATTTGCGGTCGAGAACTCTGTTGTGCGACTTTTCTCTCAACCTTCGACCCGGTTACCGTGAAGATGGCTAAGGAGCAGAATCTGGCTTTGAATCCGATGAAAATTTCCGGTATTTGCGGCCGTCTGATGTGTTGTCTGGGCTACGAGTACGAGAGTTATCGTCAGTCCGAAGGGCGGCGTAAGAGTCGCAGGAAAAGTAGAAGCGGTTCTGAACGGGAATCTGAAAGGCCGAATCGGAAAGCGTCGGAGAATGAAGCGGCGGGAGATGATCTCAAAACTCCGGAAAAAAGTTCAGAAAAAACCGGAGATAAAAAGCGGACTGAAGCCCCATCTGGAGATTCCCGGAATAAGAAAAGTTCCGGAAATGCAAATTCCCGGAAGGGCAGAGGTTCGAGGGGCGGTAAGCCTCGGGACAGAAAAAGAAAAAGTAACGAAGAAGGAACAAAGAAAGAGGAAGGAATAAAGAAAGATGGAGAAATAAAGAAAAATGAGGAATAAAGTGAAATTATGAGTGATTCTCAAGCAGACAAGATTTATTATATTACGACCCCTATCTATTATGTCAACGATGTGCCTCATATTGGCCATGCCTATACGACAATTGCAGCCGATGTTGTCGCTCGTTATCAACGCTTGCTGGGCAAAGAGGTTTTTTTTCTCACCGGTACTGATGAGCATGGCCTGAAAATCGAGAAAACGGCAACGGCTAAAGGTTTGAGTGCCCAGGAGTTGGTTGATGAGGTGGTTGAGCGTTTTATCCATCTCTGGAAGGTCTTGAATATTTCCAACGATGACTTTATCCGAACCAGTGAAGAGCGTCATCACCGGGCCGTACACGCTTTTTATAACCTGGTAAAAGAGCAAGGCCAGATCTATTTAGGGCACTATGAAGATTGGTATTGTGTGCCTTGTGAAACCTTTTGGACCGAAAAGCAGCTTGATAGTGGTAATTGTCCAGAGTGCGGCCGTCCGGCCGAGCGTATCAAGGAGGAGAGTTATTTCTTTGCCATGTCGGCCTTTCAGCAGCGTTTACTTGATTATCTCAAAGAGCATGAAGATTTTGTTATGCCCAAGAGTAAACTTAATGAGGTCTTGGGCTTTTTGCGTGAAGATCTGCGTGATTTGAGTATCAGCCGCAGCACTTTTGATTGGGGGATTTCGGTTCCTGATGATGAGCGACACGTTATCTATGTTTGGTTTGACGCTCTGATTAACTATCTGACAGCCGCCGGTTTTCCCGATGATCAAGAGCGTTTTGAGCGTCTCTGGCCAGCTGATATCCATCTTATCGGTAAAGATATTTTACGTTTTCACGCTGTTTACTGGCCGACGTTCTTGTTTGCCGCCGGTCTGCCGCTGCCGAAACAAGTTTTTGCTCATGGCTGGTGGACGGTTGAGGGCGCAAAAATGTCTAAATCGGTCGGCAATGTGGTAGATCCTGAAGTCGTTGTCGAGGAGTTTGGGGTTGACGCTTTTCGCTATTTTCTTTTACGTGAAGTTCCTTTTGGTGGAGATGGTGATTTTTCTCAAGCCGCAATCAAGGGGCGGGTCAACAGTGAGTTGGCCAACGATCTCGGCAATCTTTTGAGTCGCACCGTATCGATGGTCAAGAAATATCGTCAATCCGTGATTCCGGCAGCCGATGTCGAGGGCGTCCACTATCGTGAATTTGCCGCCTTGCATGATGAGGTTAATCAGGATGTTGTCGTGGCGATGGATAATCTGGCTTTTCACAAGATGTTGGCTGCGGTCTGGCGTCTGGTTGAAAAATGTAATCGATTTATTGATGAACAGGCTCCCTGGGCTCTGGCCAAGGATGAATCTCGGGCTCAAGAGTTGGATCAAGTTCTCTACTGTGTGCTCGAAAGCTTGCGCCTTTTAAGCCTCTATCTCTATCCCGTGATGCCCGAAAAATCCGCCCAGATGGCAATTCAGCTAGGCCAGCCGGATCCCTTTGAAACCCGTGGCCCGGAGGTTTTTACTTGGGGCCAATTGGTAACCGGCGGGGAAGTAGTTAAAGGCCAATCACTTTTTCCTCGGCTTGAGTGATTGGTAAAGGTCATTATTATGGCTGAAAAAAAAATCCGCTCCTTCCGACCGACTCTAACTAAGGGCCAAAAGTTGCGCCGTAAACAGACGGTGGTTACGGTGGGTGAGGTGGTCGGGCCGATTCTTAATGCGCCCAAGCTCCGTCTCCGCTTGATGCATGAAAATATCTTTCGTCAATGGCGAAAGATTGTCGGCGGGGGGCTGTTGGATAAATGTCAGCCGACTCGGATTAAACGTGGTATTCTATATATAGATGTTAAAAGCAGCTCCTGGGCGCATCAGTTGATCTACTTGCAGGAAGAGATTATCACAAGGGTCAATGAACTTGCCGGTGCAATTTTAATTAGTTCTATTCATTGCCGGGCTGTTAAAGTCAAAAAACTGAAAAAGGCCGGTGGGGCAGCGGAAAAAACCGAAAAATTACTGTCTGGAGCTTTGGTTTCGGAGGCCGAAGAGCTTGATTGGCGTAAAGAGGCTGAAACTCGGGTTAATGATCCTGAATTGGTAAAAATCATTTGTCAAATGCGAGTTCATTCTAAAATTCGCCAGCGGATGAAGGAGAAACCGTGATGACGAACGCTGACGCCGGTGAACTCTTTTTGATAGCGACCCCGATTGGCAATCTTGGTGATATTACCATGCGCGCCCTGGAGACCTTACGCAAGGTTGATCTGGTTGCGGCTGAAGATACACGAACGGCAAAAAAACTTTTCAGTCGTTACCAGATAACGACCTCATTGATCTCGCTGCACGATCACTCTTCGCTTAAACGGCTGGACGAGATTATTGGAAAGTTGCAAAGAGGAGCGACTATTGGGGTTATCTCGGAAGCCGGAACTCCGGGAATTTCAGACCCCGGCTTTCGGCTTATCCAGATGGCCGCTGCCGCCGCAATTCGCATTACCCCGCTGCCCGGAGCCTGTGCCGCAATTTCAGCTATTTGTGCCAGCGCTCTGCCTCTTGACTCTTTCTACTTTGCCGGTTTTCTGCCGGTACGATCCGGGCCCCGGCAGCGGAAACTAGAAAGTTTAAAAGAGATTGAAGCAACTTTGATCTTTTATGAATCGCCCCGGCGGCTCAATGCCACTCTTGAAATCATGGAACAGGTTTTTGGTGATCGCTTAGCCTGTGTGGCCCGCGAATTAACCAAAATCTATGAAGAATTTCTTCGTTTCCCTTTAAGTTATCTCCGCTCTTTGGGCCGTGAAGAGGGCTGGCGCGGCGAGATTACGCTGCTGGTCACCGGCTACGATCGCGAAAGCCACAGCCGCGACCCGCAGACGCTTTTAGAGGCTGAAGCCGAACTTCGAGCCTGCCTCGCCGACCCCGATTTTGCAAAAGGCCGCAGTAATCGCGATCTGGTTGAATCTCTAATGGAACAATTCCCCCTCCTAAAACGCCGCCGCATATACGAAATAGTTCTTTCAGACAATCTCTAGAAAGTTGTCCGAAAATAGCAATTTTTTCTCAAATCGAGGCATTTAAAAAAAATAAGCGCAAGCATATGGTTAATATTCTGAGCATTATTTTTTTTAAATAACGATGAGTTGGGGAAAAAGGGCATTTTCTGACAGCTTTCTACGCACATTCCGAATAGCCGCAGGTATGACAAACCATACAGCCGCCCTCATGTTCGACGGCGCCGCCGCATTCGGGACAGGCGCCGAAGGCCATATTGTTCTCTTCGTGGAGGGCCTGGTTGCGTTTGCCGTTATTTTTTTCAATATGATGGCGGATCGCCTGGGCGATGGCGTCAGCGCAGGAGGTGACTCGGTTTTCACCAAAACCGGAGGGTTTGTGGCAGCTGATGCCGATTAATTGTTTGATAATCGGTTCCGGCTGCTGGCCGCTGCGCCAGGCCAAAGAGACCAGTCGACCGATCGCCTCGCTTTGACTGGCGGCGCAGCCGCCGGCTTTACCGATGGTATTAAAAAGTTCAAAAGAGAGGCCTCTTTCATCATCGTTAATGGTTACATAGAGAGGGCCGCAGCCAGTCGTCATTTGGTAGGTACGGCCGACTAAAGTCTGGGGGCGATCCCTTTTGGTCGGTTTTTCAGCACTGGCCGGGGTTTGATTAGTGTCGGTTTTGCCGATGTTGAGAACTTGGTTTTCCCGACAACCGTCACGATAAATAGTAACCCCTTTACAGCCTCTTTCATAGGACATCAGGTAAGCCTTTTCGACCTGTTCGATAGTGGCGTCGTGAGCAAAATTGATGGTTTTGCTGACCGCATTGTTGGTGTATTTCTGAAAAGCGGCCTGAATTTCAATGTGGTCATTTGGTGTGATGTCGTGGGCGCTTTCGAAGAAGAGGCGAAAATTTTCCGGAATCTCATCGAGGTTGAGGCAACTGCCGCTATGGGCGATTTTTTTAATCAGAGCCTTGCTGAAGAAGTTATTTTTGCGGGCAACGTTTTCAAAGATCGGGTTGATCTCAAAAAGCTCATCATCGTCCATCACCCGGCGTAAAAAAGCAAGGGCAAAGATCGGTTCGACTCCGCTCGAACAACCGGCGAGGATACTTATCGTACCGGTCGGAGCGATGGTTGTGCGGGTGGCGTTGCGGAGCGGCACAGTCGGATTTTCGGTGCCATAAGTGCTTTCAGGGAAATTGGGAAATGAGCCCCGGTTTTCAGCCAGCTCAATGGAGGCGTTGTAGGCGGTGCGGTCAACAAAGGCCATAATTTCAGCCGCCAGATCGCGGGCCTTCTGGGAAGAGTATGGGATCTCCAGCAGGAGCAGAAGGTCGGCAAAACCCATGACCCCGAGGCCGATTTTGCGATTTGCTTTAGTCTGTTGTTCAATTACCGGCAGCGGATAGTTGTTGATATCGACGACATTGTCAAGAAAATGGACGGCTGAATTCACCGCTTTTTTGAGTTTGTCATAGTCGACGGTGCCTTCACTGACCATGCGGGCCAGGTTAATAGAACCGAGATTGCAGGATTCATGCGGCAGCAACGGTTGTTCGCCGCAAGGATTGGTACTTTCGATAGCGCCAACCTTGGGAGTCGGATTATCAGCGTTAATCCGGTCGATAAAAACAATCCCGGGTTCACCTGAGAGCCAGGCCTGCTTGACCACCTGTTTGAAAACTTTGCGGGCGTTTTGGCGTTTGACGACCTCCTGGTTGCGGGGATTGATAAGATCGTAGTCGTCATCGTTTTTCAGGGCAGTCATGAATTCATCGGTCAGGGCGACCGAGAGATTGAAATTCTGGAGTTTAGTTAAATCGGCCTTTATTTTGATGAAATCCATAATGTCAGGGTGGTCGACTCTTAAGATCGCCATATTAGCGCCGCGCCGGGTGCCGCCCTGCTTGATAGTTTCGGTAGCACAATCAAAAACCGACATGAAAGAGAGCGGCCCGCTGGAGATACCGTTGGTTGAATGAACCAGATCGTTGCCGGGACGGATTCGAGAGAAAGAGAAACCGGTGCCGCCGCCGCTTTTATGGATTAAAGCGGTCTGTTTGACCGCTTCAAAGATACTCTCCATAGAATCTTCTATGGGCAAAACAAAACAGGCCGAAAGCTGTCCCAGTTCCCGACCGGCATTCATCAAGGTCGGAGAGTTGGGGAGAAATTCAAGATTGGCCATCATCTCGTAGAATTCAACGGCGAGTTTTTTAGTGTCGGCTTCAGAGTCAAATACGGTTTCTCCTTCAGCAATCGTGCAGGCGACCCGCCAGAGCATATCTTGAGGTTCTTCAATCACCTCTCCAGACTCATTTTTTTTCAGGTAGCGCCGCTCTAAAACGGTAATTGCATTGTCACTGAACAGTGGCATGGTTGCCGATTTCGGCAGGGTTGGAATACGCTTTGTTTTTTTGACTTCTTTGGCCATGAGGGTCCCTTTTTTTATCTCAAATAGGTTAAAGTATAATGATTTTAAAGAGTTCTGTCGATTTGTCAGGTTTTTCGGAAAAACACTAGATGTTGGGTCTGGGGAGTGCTTAAAACACAAGATGTAGTAAATGTCAAGGGGGAATTTTCAGTTTAAGAGGGGGGAGTGGTTAAATTCAGGAGATAAATCTGCCGATGCTCAGGCCGCCCCATGCCGCGACCAGGCAGAGTATGATGTTTAAGGAGATATTGAGCAGGGCCTTTAATGGGCTGCCGCTTTCAAGCAGTTCCAAAGTTTGAACACTAAAAGTTGAAAACGTGGTAAAAGCGCCAAGAAAACCGATGCCGAGGAATGAACTTGCGGTTGTCGTCAGTAAATTTCCGGCCAGGGCAAGTTGAGCTACAATTCCCAACAAAAAGGAGCCGACAACGTTGACCATCAGCGTGCCATAGGGCATACCTGTGCCAAAAATGATGAAGACTAATTCGGAGACCAGATAGCGGCTGATAGCACCAAAAAAACCGCCGCAGCCAATAATTAATAGAGTAGACATACAGTCTTATTAGTTCATGCTGTGCTTTTATGTCAAGAAAAGAGATGGGATTACATAAAGATTCCACTTGACCAAAATTTGGTGCCGTTGTAGAAAATCTTGATACGACAGGTCAAAATTTAAAAGTTACAAGCTACTGGAGTTTAATTTGTTTCGTTCCACCGTAATTATTTTTCTCTTTTCGTTATTGCTCTCTTTCGGCTTTTTGGGCGGGTTGCCTGCGTCAGCTGATGAATATGATGATGCCAAAGTCGCCTTTGGCGCATTTGAGGATGGACTCTATGAGTTTGCCGGGCAAGAACTTGAGCAGTTTCGGCAGCGTTATCCGAAATCAAAAATGTTGGAGCGGGTTCGATTAGTTCTTGTTTTGTGCTCTTTGGAGACCGGCGACTGCCGGTTAGCGGAAACCGTTTTTGCCGAGCTTGAAAAACCTTCCAGGTCAATTCAATTCGGGATTGAACCGGCCGCTCTCAAGCTTCGTTTGGCGCGTTGTTTCTTGCTCTCTGGAGATGAGAAAAAAGCTCAGGATATTTACCACAAACTGATTAATGAGCATCCGCAAAGTGAGTCGGTAATGGCTGCTCGTTTTGAGTTGGCCCGTCTCTTTTTTGCCGAGAAAAATTTTGTTGCCGCCAACCGGGTTGTAACTCCGTTGCTGGCAACCTTGGGCTCGACAAAAACGCCGGAGTTTGCGCTTGACAGCCAAACAGTTTATTGGATTGCGGCTCTCTCTCGCTATCAGCTTAAGGCCTTTAAGGCGACTTTGCCTTTGCTTCTGGTAATTGTTGATGAAGCGGCGGGTTTCAATCTGACAAATGGAGAACGTCAGGATTTATACGCCATTACGATTGAATCGGCCTGGCATTGTAAAAAGGCGAAAACCCTTAAAAATATTCTTTCAAACTGGTTCCGGCTACCGGAAAAAGAGCTTGATTTAAGTCAGTTGATTCCGGCTCTACGGTTGGCGGCTGACCTTTTGCAGAGCCGGGATCGTCTGGCGGATATCCGGGGGGAGCTGGTTCAAGTGGTAGGCTATGATATCTCTAAGAGTGACAAAATTGTTTTGTATGGATTACTGATTGAGATTGAGCGCAAAAAAGAAGATAGTGTTGCCCTTAAAAACTGGCTTAAAGCGGTGATCCCTTTACAGACGCCGGCTTCACCATCGCGGCTTAACCATCTGCGGTCGTTGTTGCTGCTCAATTATCAGCAAAAGGATTTTGCGGGTGCGGTTAGGGTTAGCCGTCAGCTCCTGAAAGAGGATAAAAATTTCTGGCAGGAGGAGAATTTTTATTTTCCTTACTTGAGCTCCTTGAACGAGATCGGTAACTGTAGTGAAATAGTAAGATGTGTACCTTCCCGGTTACCTTCCTATGATAAAACTGAAGCTTGCGGACAACGCCGTTGTTTTCTCGATTTACTGGCTGGTAACTGCTTGCAGAAACTTGCGCGCTTTGATGATGCGGTTGCTTTTTATCGTTTACTTTATTCGCATTACGGTGATCCGTTGACCCGGGTTAAATTACTTGATACACTGCATGGTTTGGCTGCCAGGATAGATGAAGGGCAAAAACTTGACGACTGGATCAGCTCGGAGGTGGTTGCCCAATTTTCTCTTGATAAACGTGAAAATGAAAAACTTTTAAGAGGTTCTCCAGAGCTGGTTTTGCTGGTCGCCGACCATTTTTTCAGGGCTCACCAGTATGCCAAGGCGCAACCGTCATTGCTCTGGCTCGAAAAACTTGATCTTCAAAAAGAGCTTGCTGATCAGGTTACTTTTTTGCTTGCTGAAGTCTATTTCCGTTGTGAAGATCCGGCCGAAGCTCTGGTTCGTTATCAGGCTCTTTATGAAAATGAGAGTAAAGAGTTTCGTTACCTTGCCGCCTTGCGCCTGGTGACGATTTATGAAGCTCAGGGTTCTAGTCGTAAACGAATAAAGCTTTATGAGGATCTTATTGCCTGGGAGCAAAATCCAATTCTCAAGGCGGAGCTTAAACGTAAGTTTGAAACGCTGAAGGCGACCGACCGTTGAGGGTTATTAAACATTATTTATTACTAGGAGTTGAATGAAATATTTTCTTACCGCTCTGGGTCTGGCGCTTATTCTTGAGGGGATGCCCTATTTTTTAGCTCCCGGTTCAATCAAGAAGACCCTGGAGATGATCAAGGATCAGCCGGAAAAATTTTTGCGTATTTTCGGCCTTGTCTCAATGCTCTCAGGGGTTGCATTACTCTACATGGTAAATGTTTTCTGAGGTTCTACTGAATAATTTCCCCTGAATCGCACCTGAAATTTCATGCTATTTTCATACTTTTAACTGATTGCATGTTTTCCTTAAGCAGTATATAAACCTATTTGTATTCTCGGGTAGCTTCCTCTGGGTGGCCGCCGCCCGCCACATTCCAATGGAAAAATGATTAGCCTTACCTCTTATAGGAGAAAACCATGACCACTCCCCAAATTTCCACCAGCCCTGCCGGTGAAGAATTTACCTTACCCGTAGAAGCTGACTATCAAGCTGAAAACGAACGTCTCTCTGCGTTGGTAGCTGAACACAAAAAACTCGGCCACGAAATTGTCGTCGTTATGGGGGTTGGTTTTGTCGGTGCCGTTATGGCCGGGGTTGTCGCTGACTCCTGTGATCCTGAAACCGGAAAACCGGGCAAATTTGTTATCGGTATGCAGCGCCCTTCAGTTCGCTCTTTCTGGAAGATTCACTATCTCAATCGCGGCATCGCCCCGGTTGAAGCCGAAGATCCCGAAGTCGCCCTAATGATTGAACGTTGTGTCTGTGATAAGAAAACCCTGACCGCAACCTTTTCATATGATGCTCTGGCTTTGGCCGATGTTGTTGTTGTTGATGTTCAGTGTGATTATCTCAAGGAGTGTCTTGGCGATGTGCGTAAAGGTCGGGCTGATATTGCTGCTCTCGAAGAGAGTTTAGGGATTATCGGGGCCCGAATTAATCCCGACTGCCTGGTTCTCATCGAAACCACAGTGCCGCCTGGAACTACCGAATTTGTCGCCTATCCGATTTTTAAACGAGCCTTTGCCGAACGCGGCTTGCATGACCATGAACCCCTCCTTTCACACTCCTACGAAAGAGTTATGCCGGGGCGCGAATATGTCGCCTCAATTCGTGATTTCTGGCGCGTCTGCAGCGGTATTAATAAAGTCGCTCGCGAACGTGTGGTTAAATTTCTTTCCGCAGTCCTAAATGTTGAAAAATTTCCCTTAACCGTCATGGATCGACCGATCGAGAGTGAAACCTGTAAAATTGTTGAAAATTCCTATCGTGCCACGACTCTAGCCTTTATGCATGAATGGAGTCTGTTTGCCGAACGTAATGGTGTCGACCTTCCCAAAATTGTCGAAGCCATCAAAGTCCGCCCGACCCATTCCAACATGATTTTCCCGGGCCCCGGAATCGGCGGCTATTGCCTGCCCAAAGATGGAGGTTTAGGGGTTTGGTCTTATCATACGCTGATGGGATTTGAAGATGATATCTTCAAAATAACCCCATTGGCGATCGATATAAACGATACCCGCGCTCTCCACGTCGCCGGTCTTGTCCGCGACGGCCTCCGTAATCAAAGCAAAATCGTCGCTGCCTCACGTGTCCTCATTTTAGGCGCCTCCTATCGTGAAGATGTTGGCGATACTCGCTACAGTGGTTCCGAACTGATTGTTCGTAAACTCACTGAAATGGGCGCCGAAGTCCAAGTTCACGATCCCTATGTCAAACATTGGTGGGAACTTGAAAAACAAGAGACCTACCCGGCTCCCGGCCAATCCTGGTCGCGCTTTTTCCGCAATCAAGAGAGTCTCACCGAGATTCGCATCAGCAAAGATTTAAAAGCCTCTCTGAAAGGAGTTGATGCCGTCATCCTCGCCGTCCGTCACGACGCCTACCGGGAACTCGAACCTGAACAGATAATTGACATGGTTGGCAATCCCGCCGTTATCATCGACTGCTTTGCCATGCTCAGCGACGAGCAGATAAAAACCTTCTTCGCCGCCGGCTACGAAGTCAAGGGCTTGGGTCGCGGCCATATGAAACGGTTGAAAGAAGAAGTTGCTGGGAAATAGGTCTAAAGTAATCTAAAAGAATACAAGATTTTTTAAAACTGTTGGTTTGCAAAGTTATGGCTTGGGGCTGAAAAATATGTTACTCTATCTTGATAATTGCTGTTTCAATAGGCCGTTTGATGATCAATCTCAACTTAGGATATACCTCGAATCAGTAGCCAAGCTACAGATACAAACAAATATTCGTTCGGGATTATATGAGTTGGTGTGGTCATATATTTTAGACTATGAAAACAGCCAAAACCCATTTAGGGAACGACGAGAACAGATTGCAAAATGGTGTGTTTATTCAAAAAAAGATATTATTGAGAATAGCGCAATTATTAAGGCAGCAAAAATGGTATGCCAACAAGGGATCAAAGAAATGGATTCTTTACATTTGGCTTGCGCCATAGAGGCAGGTGTAGATTATTTCTTGACTACTGATGATGGCATTATTAAGAAAGCAGGACTTGTGATAGGTGTAAAAATAACTGACCCAATTGGATTTATCAAAGAGGTGTCGGCATGATTACAGATACGGAGATTAAGGTGAAAGGTATTCAGCTTCTCTCTCACTATTTAGGAGATGTTGAAGCCGAACGATTTGTAGCGCTAATCCAAAGAGAACCATTCGACTATACAAAGTGGCGGCAAACAAATTTAGCCTGTGACCTGAGTGTGGAAGAGGTCAGTCGTAAAGCAATGCTTGAGAGAGGTAAAAGTGCCAGATAGGCTATTTATACTTTTTGAAAGAAAACATGATGATAGTGGTTTTTTGGAAGAGATTATAAAAACAGGAGTTGTGATATAGTTGGTTGATCGACATTAACCAAAAAGGAAAATCGATGACCAACTTAACCACATCCACCAGCCCGACAGGTGAAGAGTTCACTCTCCCCGTCGAAGTTGACTACCAAGCCGAAAACGACCGCCTCTTCGTCGCCGATTACGCTGGGTTAGGAGATTAGCAGTGGAAAAATTTTTTAATACAGCCGGGCCGATAAAACCTGAGTTGCACTACTATATCCCTTTCTTTGAGCGTCTCGACTGGGAAGAGATCAAGTTTTTGATTGCGTCTGAGAAATATTTTCTTCTCCACGCACCGCGCCAGACGGGAAAGACCTCAGCTCTTTTTGAGATGATGGATTTGCTCAATAAAGATGGGAGATACAGTGTTCTCTATGCAAATATTGAGGGCGCTCAAGTGTCGCGGAATGATATTGTTGCCGGTATCAGAACTGTTTGCAATGTGGTTTCTGATTCTGCCCGTATCTATTTGCAGGAGGAGAGACTTCAAAGTTGGTACGTTAAACATTACAAGGAAATACAAGCTGAAGATTTGCTGAGGAGATTGCTCTCCTATTGGGCTGAAATCAGCGAAAAGCCCATTGTCCTTTTCCTCGACGAAGCCGACGCATTAGTCGGCGACACCCTGATTTCACTTTTACGACAAATCCGTTCAGGTTACAATCAGCGCCCATACGCTTTTCCCCAGAGCATCGTATTATGTGGTCTGCGAGATATTCGCGATTATCGAATTCACACAGGATCCGGCGAGATCATCACCGGTGGTTCTGCATTTAATATCAAATCAGAGTCAATGCGTTTGGGAAATTTCAACGCTGCCGAGTGCCGTGCTTTATTTCTTCAGCATACCGATGCTACCGGCCAGCAATTTGCCGACGAAATCTTTTCCGAACTCTGGGAAGATACAGCCGGACAGCCATGGCTGGTTAACGCCTTAGGTTATGAACTGACCTGGAAAAACCGCGCGGCTCGCGACCGTTCTCGACCCATTATCTTAAAAGACTATTTTACTGCCCGCGAGAACCTCATTCAATCTCGCGCCACCCATTTAGACCAGCTTACCGATAAACTTCGAGAGCCTCGGGTTCACGGAGTTATTGCGCCGCTGCTTGCCGGAGAGAAAAGTGAATTGCAGATCCCCCACGACGATCTTCAGTATGTGGTTGATCTTGGTCTTGTAGTTCGTAAACCTCAGCTTAAAATTGCCAATCGCATCTACCGGGAGATAATCCCCCGCGAGCTGGTTGCGGTTACTCAAGATACCATGCTTCAGGAATCAGCCTGGTATGTAGATTCCGAAAACCGTCTTGACATGACTGCCCTGCTCAAAGCTTTCCAGCAGTTTTTTCGTGAAAATTCACAATCCTGGATCGAAGTTTTCGACTACAAAGAGGCTGGCCCTCAACTTTTACTGCAAGCATTTCTCCAGCGCATCTTAAACGGCGGCGGCCGCCTCAACCGCGAATACGCCTTAGGCCGCAGACGCACCGATCTTATCATCGAATGGCCGCTTGATCCTGAAAAAGGTTATTTCGGCCCGGTACAGAAAGTAGTTCTCGAACTTAAAATTCTGCGCGGTAACCGGGAAACCCTCATCGCCGAAGGCCTCAAACAGACCGCCGAATATGCCGACAAATGCAACGCCGAAGAGGCCCACCTGATCATTTTCAATCGCGACCCAGAAATCCCCTGGGATAAAAAAATCAGCCTCTCCTGGGCCACCCAAACCAACCGCCGCATCGGCATCTGGGGAATGTGAAGAGAAATATGACTTACAAAACTGAATCAATATCCGTAAACTTCTCCGGCGAAGAGTTCACTCTCCCCGCCGCCGCCGGCTACGAAGTCAAGGGCTTGGGTCGCGGCCATACGAAACTCCTGAAAGAAGATGTTTTTGTTGGCAAATGATGACCGACAACTATTCAAATACAAGGAATATTTATGTTAGCGTTAATTGGTGGTGGTTACTGGGGAAAAAATCTTGTCCGCAATTTTCATAGTCTTGGGGTGTTGTCGGCAGTTTGTGATCGTGATGAGGATGCGATTCAAAGAACCCGGAAACAATATCCTGACCTATTAGTGACCCCGTCGTTTTCAGATATTCTCAATAACCCTGCAATAAAAGCTGTGGCAATAGCTACGCCTGCTGAATTACATTATTTGCACGCTCACGAGGCACTGTTAGCAGGCAAGGATGTTTATGTCGAAAAGCCATTGGCTCTTGATCAGAAACATGCTTCTGAATTGGTGGCTTTGGCTCGTGAGCAAAAGTCTATATTGATGGTTGGTCATCTTCTGCAATACCATAATGCATTTCTAAAATTGAAGGAGATGGTTAAATCCGGGGAGTTGGGGAGGGTTAATTATATCTATTCAAATCGTCTTAATTTAGGTAAAATAAGGCGTGAGGAAAATGCTCTCTGGAGTTTTGCCCCGCATGATATATCTATGATTCTGGCTCTTGCAGGTGAAATGCCGGAGTCTCTTTTTGCTGCTGGCGGCAATTATCTGCATCAAAAAATTTCAGATGTTACGACCACGCATCTGAATTTCCCCAGCGGGCTTAAAGCTCATATTTTTGTCTCTTGGTTACACCCTTTTAAAGAGCAGAAACTGGTTGTTGTCGGCGACAAAAAAATGGTGGTTTTTAATGATCTCTTGCCTTGGGATCAGAAGCTTGAAGTTTATCCGCACCACATCGAATGGAGTGACGGTGTACCGGTTCCGGTAAAAGCCGAAGGTGAGCCCGTGATACTGGAAGAGGGTGAACCTTTAAAAGCTGAATGTGCCCATTTTATCGAATGCATCAAACAGCGCAAGACACCGCGCACTGATGGAATGGAGGGCACTCGGGTGTTGCAGATTTTGAATGCTGCCCAGGAATCACTTGAGGCCGGTACGGTTATAAAAATTACGGAGAAAGATCCGGGCAAAGATAGTACCTTCTTTAAGCATCAAAGTGCAATAATAGATGCCGGTGTGACGGTGGGAGAGGGTACGAAAATATGGCATTTTTCCCACATTATGGGCGGTTCGAAAATTGGAAAAGAGTGTAATATCGGGCAGAATGTTGTGGTTGGACCAGATGTCGCCATCGGAAACTATTGTAAAGTTCAGAATAATATATCTATTTTTAAAGGTGTGACCCTTGAAGATTATGTTTTCTGTGGGCCATCTGTGGTTTTTACGAATGTCTTTAACCCCCGCGCAGAAATTAAACGTATGGATCAGATACGCCCTACCCTGGTACGAAAAGGGGCGACTTTGGGAGCTAACTCAACTATTGTTTGTGGAACAACCATTGGTCGTTATGCCTTTGTTGCCGCTGGTTCTGTAGTTACTCGTAATGTTCCGGATTATGCTCTTGTAATGGGTAATCCCGCCCGCCGGATGGGTTGGATGTGCCGTTGTGGTGAAAGGTTAGGTGATGACTTCATCTGTCCGGTTTGTGACACGCACTATAATAAAAATGAACAGGGGTTGCTTGAAAAAATATAGCCAGATGAATAGGTTCTGTAGCCTCACCGGCGAAGAGTTTACTTTACCCGCCATTAGCAATTTCGAACTTCTGATGCCGGAATGGCAAAAAAAAGAGTTGGATAGACGGTACTGATCAGCTCCGTTGACAAACGGGTGACAATGCGTTAAGTTTGGTGGTTAGGAGGTTATATTATGAAATTTATTACAGTAAGAGACTTTAGAACGTCACCAGCACTAATTTGGAAGCAATTGCCGGAAGAACAAGAGATGGTGATAACTAATAATGGTAAACCCATCGCTTTGTTAACCCCTTTAAGTGACGCAAATATCGAAGCTACTTTGAAGTCTGTAAGGAAGGCGAGGGCACTTAATGCGGTTGAACGTATGCAAGAGCTTTCTATGCGGAATGGTAACTTACTATTGAGTGACGATGAGATTCAAAACGAAATAAGTGAGTCACGGAGAGGCTGAACGTATGAAGGTTGTCCTTGATACGAATGTTCTGGTTTCGGCATTAATAAATCCTAAAGGTATGCCGGTAAAAATTTTAAATCTTATTTTAAACGAAAGACTGACTGTTTTATACGATAATCGAATAATGAGTGAATATAGAGAGGTTTTAAGCCGGAAAAAGTTTAACTTTTCTCATGAAATGGTAGAACCATTAATTGATTTCATTAAATATGAGGGTGAATTTATAGCTTCAGAGCCACTGAAGACTTATTTTGTGGATGAAGATGACAAAATGTTTCTTGAAGTGGCAGTAAGTGGGAACGCTGAATATTTGATAACCGGTAACACTAAACATTTTCCTGCAGAGAATAACATTGTAACTCCCAAAATTTTTATCGAGAAAAAGGCAGAAATTGATGGTTGATTTCGCTTGCAGACTCCCTCGACCGTCTCTCCTTTAACTCCGGCCTCCATAACAATATTAAGGATAACTAGAGCTACATCGTCCCCTAAAACACCCGGAGATCCCGACCCTTGTCCATAAATCGGTCAAAACCCGCTTTCTCCAGGATGAAAAATACCGCTCTTGTCTGTGTTCGTCTATGTGTGTTGCGACCGAAGGGAGTGCCCTTGTGGTATGGATCATAAAAAAATTAAGCGCCAAACCCAAAAAGGAAAACCCATGACCATTCCCACAACCTTCATAAGCCCGACCTGTGAGGAATGCCCCGGCCCCGGCGGCTATTGCCTTCCCAAAGACGGGGGCCTCGGTGTCTGGTCTTATCATACCCTCATGGGTTTTGAAGATGATATCTTCAAAATAACCCCAATGGCCATCGATATCAACGAGACCCGCGCCCTCCACGTCGCCGGTCTCGTTCGTGACGGCCTTCGCAATCAAGGTAAAATTGTCGCCGCCTCCCGAATCCTCGTTTTAGGCGCTTCCTACCGTGAAGACGTCGGCGATACCCGCTACAGCTGCTCCGAACTAATCGTCCGCAAACTCACCGAAATGGGAGCCGAAGTCCAGGTCCACGACCCCTATGTCAAACATTGGTGGGAACTCGAAAAACAAGATACCTATCCGGCTCCCGGCCACTCCTGGTCCCGCTTTTTCCGCAATCAAGAGAGTCTCTCCGATATCCGCATCAGCAAAGACCTGAAAGCCTCTCTCAAAGGCGTCGATGCTGTCATCCTCGCCGTTCGCCACGACGCCTACCGTGAGCTCGAACCTGAACAAATAATCGCCATGATCGGCAACCCCGCCGTCATCATCGACTGCTTTGCCATGCTCAGCCACACCCAAATCAAAACCTTCTTCGCCGCCGGCTACGAAGTTAAAGGTTTAGGCCGAGGCCATATGAAACGTTTGAAAGAAGAAGTTGCGGAAAAATAGATTTGTTGTAATAAGTTGAATAAGTTAATTTTAATGAATTAGGTTAGGCTGGCTCCTTAACCCATTCCGTCTGCGAGTGGTATTTTAATGGTGTGCTATG